>NZ_JBFRQW010000039.1:0-44879 GCF_041472735.1 Vibrio sp. 10N.261.46.E11 | reverse complement strand
CACTTACTTACTGTGATTGGTATTAGACACGATTACATTGGAGGTATCGATGGATATCAAAAGCTTACTTAACCAAGCCCTTAAGTCAGATCTCGTTAAACAAGGTACTCAGAAGCTTTCCCAAGGCTCTTCAAGTTTAAGTGGCCTAACTAGTAAGAGTATCAACAAAAGCACGCTCGGAGCCTTCAGCGCAGGCGCAGTGGGCGGCGGACTCTTAGGTGCGTTAATGGGCTCTAAGAAAACCAAGAAAATGGGTAAGAAAGCCGCTGGTATTGGTGGCGCAGCGGCACTTGGCGCACTCGCTTACAAGGTCTATAACGACTATCAGTCTAAACAAGGCCAAACACCGAATGCCGAACAAGCTCAATTTGATGAGAACGACTCAAACCATAGTGTGCTGATTCTAAGATCGATGATTGCCGCATCCAAAGCCGATGGCCATGTCGATGAAGAAGAAATGGCTAAGATTGAACAAGCCGTCGAGAACATGGGCGCCGATTATCAGCTGACCAAATTGGTGTCTGAAGAACTGCACAAGCCACTCGACCCAAGTGAAATAGCTCAGTTAGCAACGTCACCTCAACAAGCCAGTGAGATCTACTTAGCCTCTTTGATTGTAGCGGATGAGCAGAACTTTATGGAAAAGGCTTACCTCAAAGAGTTAGCAAAGCAGCTCAACTTAGCTGATGAGGTCACTTATCAGCTTGAACAGCAGATCTCTAGTTAAGCGGTAATTATCAGGCACATCAGTAAATATCACACTAAGCAGTAATATCCAACTAAGTAACAAGTTAGTAAAGTGATACATTGAGCATCAACAGAATGAGATATTGAGCAAGAACAAACTAACTCTGAACTTAGTCAGATCCACTTTGTTTTTGCTTATCTCTATGTGTATATTGAGAGCAGTTATCATTTGGTTAGGTATAAAAATGAAAGTATACGATTGTTGTGATTTGGTGCGTGAACTGTATTCTCAAATTGGCAGTGGCGACCAAGGCTATATCCCTAAAGCGATTACCTGCGCGGTAAAAACCTTGAACGACCTTGCTGCAGATGAGTCTCTTCCTAAAGAAGCAAGAGATAGCGCTGCATTTGCCGCCGCGAACCTACTGATCTCAGATTTCGAGGACTAATATGAACCTCGCTAACTTTGAAAAGATGGATCCTGTGATGTTGATGAGCATCGTCAACATGAAGCTGCGTGACGACTTCGGTGGTGATTTAGATCGAGTCGTAAATTTCTATGAAATCGACAAAGCTGCATTGACCGCAAAACTTGCGTCTGCTGGTTTTGAATTCCTTCCGGAAGCCAAACAGTTTAGATAGTCATTTAGAACACACTTAATTTTAAAGACCAACCTCTGTGTTTGGTCTTTTTTGTTTGAGGTACGTAATAGGCCAAGACCAATAAACTTATTAGAAATTATCTTTTTGCGCCTATACTTTTATATCCTAGAGTCAACTAACGCGCCTTGAACCAAAGCGTGTTGTTGTATAGGCTACTCCAAACAACATATAAAACTCATCACCAAATTCGATGATATCGAAGGACTAACAATGAAAAGACTCGGACTTTTAGCCGCTATCGCAGCCGTATTTACCACAGGTTGTGCTTCAAATACTCAACAAGACAACTTCCGTGAAGCCTCTTTTGAACTGTGTAATACTGAAGTCGATATCTACTCTGTAAGCCACGATGAAAGAGTACGTATCGTCTGCTCTGATGGCTCTAAATTTGCCTTAAACAGTGAAGATACGCTAGAGATTATGCGCGATATCAACATCGACTATTGTGATGGCGAAGGCTTAGGTAAATTCAACGAAAGCCGTCACTACTACTCTTTCAAGTGTAAGTCAGGCACCCTACTTAGCATTAAAAAGTAGAAACTACACAAGAAAGCGATAAAGAAAAAAAGGGTTGATGTGAAAGCATCAACCCTTTTTAGTACCTGCCTTTCTGTATTCTCAGATAACCTAACTCTCATGCCTACAGATACAAAAAAGTCCCCAATACAGGAGCCCTTCAAATCATTTTTCAAAGTAGTCGTTTGAAATTCTAGGAGAGCACGCGGAGCTTACGAATGTAAGTGAGCATGCTCGACAACGACTTTATTACTTACGAATACCAAAAAGGCCCCAAAGGGACCTTTTAAACTCTTTTTCAAAGTAGATGAACGAAGTTTAAGGAGCTCACACGGAGTTTGCGCTAGCAAATGAGTATGTGCGACACAGAAATTCGTTCACTCTACGAAGAAAAAATTAAGCGTAAACCGGTAGACGCTTACAGATATTTAGTACTTTCGCTTTAGTTGCTTCGATAACAGACTCATCGCCCATGTTATCAAGGATGTCACACATCCAACCTGCTAGCTCTTTCGCGTCTGCTTCTGAGAAACCGCGACGAGTGATAGAAGGAGAACCGATACGGATACCAGAAGTAACGAACGGGCTACGTGGATCGTTTGGTACTGAGTTCTTGTTAACTGTGATGTTAGCTGAACCTAGTGCTGCATCTGCTTCTTTACCTGTGATGTCTTTGTCGATTAGGTCAACTAGGAACAGGTGGTTCTCTGTAGAACCTGAAACGATGTTGTAACCGCGTGCAAGGAATTCAGCAACCATTGCTTTTGCGTTAGCAACTACGCGAGCTTGGTATTCTTTAAACTCTGGTTCTAGAGCTTCTTTGAACGCTACTGCTTTACCAGCAATAACGTGCATTAGAGGGCCGCCTTGGCCGCCTGGGAATACTGCTGAGTTTAGCTTCTTGTAAAGATCTTCGCCTTCGTTAGAAAGGATAAGACCACCACGAGGACCAGCAAGCGTTTTGTGCGTTGTTGTTGTAACAACGTGAGCGTGTGGAACTGGGTTAGGGTAAACGCCTGCAGCGATTAGACCAGCAACGTGAGCCATATCAACGAAGAAGTAAGCACCTACTTTGTCAGCGATTTCACGCATGCGCGCCCAATCACAAACTTGAGAGTAAGCAGAGAAACCACCGATGATCATCTTAGGCTTGTGCTCGATAGCTAGCGCTTCCATCTCTTCGTAATCGATTTGACCTGCTTCATCGATACCGTAAGGGATGATGTTGTAAAGCTTGCCAGAGAAGTTTACTGGAGAACCGTGAGTTAGGTGACCACCGTGCGCTAGGCTCATACCTAGAACAGTATCGCCAGCATTCAGCAGTGCCATGTATACAGCGTTGTTTGCTTGAGAACCTGAGTGAGGTTGTACGTTCGCGTATTGAGCGCCAAACAGTTCACATGCACGTTCGATTGCTAGAGTTTCAACTTTATCTACGAACTCACAACCACCGTAGTAACGCTTACCAGGGTAGCCTTCAGCGTATTTGTTTGTAAGTTGAGAACCTTGAGCTTCCATTACACGTGGGCTTGTGTAGTTTTCTGAAGCGATAAGTTCGATGTGCTCTTCCTGACGAAGAGTTTCTTCTTGGATAGCTGCGAATAGGTCCGCATCGTAATCAGCAATGTTCATGTCACGCTTAAGCATCTGTATCTCCTGACTCAGATTGTACTGAAAGTTTCAAAAAAACCACACAATGACCGAGAGCAAACGTTTCCGTCACCGTTTTGATGTGACGCATTCTACATAATTTGATCTAGGTCATAAAGAGCTAATTGCAATTTTATCATGTAGTTTTTTCATAATCACATATAAGATTCATCATGGTTATTAAGCTTATCCAACCAAAGATGACGCTTACTGTCAATTTTACGCTTTACACCCTGTAAAACGCAGATTACATAGGTTTACCTTAATTTTGCCCCTCAAGCTACCGAAAGCTAAGGTTTTTATCTACTATGCACGCCTCTATTGGTTAGGTAATTATAAAAACGATGGAAAAACACTCACGTAAAGAAGATTGGGTAGCCATTCTTACTGGCACGTTTTTAGTGGCGTTAGGCGTCTTCTTTTTACAGTCAGCGAACCTGCTTACTGGTGGTACTACTGGCTTGGCTCTGCTTTTGAGTCAATTCTTACCTGTAACCTTTGGTATTTTGTACTTTGTTGCCAACTGTCCATTCTATTTATTAGCGTGGAAACGATTTGGCCGTCGCTTTGCCATTAGCAGTGCCATTGCTGGTGCGTTAGTCTCTGTGTTTGCCGACCATTTATACCTAGTAATCTCACTAGAAGTTCATAACGAGATCTATTGTGCTGTTGCCGGTGGCTTATTAATGGGCTTAGGTATGCTAATACTATTCCGTCATCGCTCAAGCTTGGGTGGCTTCAACGTATTATGTTTGTTCATCCAAGACCGCTACGGCATCTCTGTAGGCAAAACTCAGATGGGCATTGATGCTTGTATTCTGTTTGCGTCATGCTTCTTCGTATCACCTTGGGTAATTGCCGTTTCTGTATTAGGTACTGCGGTACTAAATATCGTGCTTGCAATGAATCACAAGCCAACTCGTTACTCGGTGAATTACGCGTCTTAGCGCTTATACCTGCTCTGTGTTGCTAATATCTGCGGCTTTAGCTTCTCAACTATGCTGGCAAAAACACGATGACCAAGACATCACTAAAACAAAAAGGCTTTGGGAAGCACTCCAAAGCCTTTGTTGAAACCTAAATCTTTAGGGGGAACTAAGAATAAGGTTTATTGAAGTAGCAACGAGGCTAATCTTCAATCAAGAGAATACGAGTCTCGTAAGGACGTAAGACTTGATGATGTAATGCTACTGAAGCGTTCGCTTCTTGATAGTTAGACAACAGGCTCTTCGCTTTACTCATATCAAAACGTTCCGGTAAAACGCATTCCACCTCTTCACCATAATAGTTGTTAACACACAGCAAAGTTTGCCTTTCGTTCTCACGTGCATACGCAAAAATGGATGAGTGCTCAGGCAATAGATCTTGATAGCTGCCATCCGTAATCACTGGCACTTGTTTACGCAACTCAATCAAACTCTTGTAGAAATAGAACACAGAGTCTTTATCTTCCAACGCTTGCTCGGTGTTGATTTCAGTGTAGTTATTCGCAACATCAAGCCATGGCTGAGCTTGTGAGAAGCCTGCATGCGCTTCGTTGTTCCATTGCATCGGCGTGCGAGAGTTATCACGAGATTTCTGCGCCAGAATCGCCATCATATCTTGATGCGCCACACCATCACGGTTAACCATGATGTCATACATGTTGGTGCTCTCGACATCGCGATATTGGCCGATCTCGGTGTAACCTGGGTTGGTCATGCCAATCTCTTCACCTTGATAGATATACGGCGTGCCTTGCATCATATGTACAGACGCAGCCAGCATCTTGGCCGACTCAACACGATACAGCTGATCATCACCTAAGCGGCTCACCACTCGCGGTTGGTCGTGATTACACCAAAATAGCGCTCCCCACCCTTTGCCGTTCAAACCCGTTTGCCAGTGGTTAAAGATTGACTTGAGCTGTAAGAAATTGAAGGGAGCATTGGTCCACTTCTCACCATTGGTGTAATCGACCTTAAGGTGGTGGAAGTTAAACACCATTGATAGCTCGCTGTTATCAACGTTTGAGTATTGCTGACAATGTTCCAACGTGGTTGAAGACATCTCACCCACAGTCACGCTGCCGTATTTCTGAAATACCGCTTCGCTGATCTCTTTCAGGTATTCGTGCACACGTGGGCCATCGGTATAGAAACGGCGACCATCACCAATATCATCGTTAGGAAAGTCTTGCTGCTTTGAAATCAGGTTGATGACATCTAAGCGGAAGCCATCAACGCCCTTCTCAGCCCAGAAGCTGATGACATCTTTCACTTCTTCACGTACAACCGGATTCTCCCAGTTGAGGTCAGCTTGTTCTTTGGCAAATAAATGCAGGAAATATTGCCCAGTGGCTTCATCCATTTCCCATGCATTACCACCGAACTTAGATTGCCAGTTAGTTGGTGCTTGACCGTTCACTGGGTCTTTCCAGATGTAGTAATCGCGGTATGGGCTGTTTTTGTCACCCAAGGCAGATTGAAACCATGCATGCTCGGTTGAAGTATGGTTTACCACGATATCCATCACGATACGGATGCCACGTTGGTGGGCTTCAGACAGTAACAGGTCGAAGTCTTCTATGGTGCCGAATTGAGGGTTAATCGCGTAGTAGTCTGAGATATCGTAACCATTGTCGATCATGGGTGACGCGTAAATCGGGGTTAGCCAAATCGCATCCACGCTCAAATGTTTGAGGTAATCCAGTTTCGAAATGATCCCTTTGATATCGCCAGTACCCTTACTGCCACTGTCGCAGAAGCTCTTTGGGTAGATTTGATAGATGGTTGCGGTTTTCCACCAACTTTCATCATGCTCAGTCATCGCCATCTCTAACACTCACTTACCAGAAAATATAAAATAAAAATCACCATGCAAATCATGGTCGAATAGCCGTTATAACTAAAAGAAAAGCTATAACTAAGAGAAAAAGCGATGACTCACTTGAAGTCATCGCTTGCTAAATGCATTACGCGTTGGCGGTTTCTAGTTCGCCTTTCATCTGTGCTCGTTTATAGAAGAACAATGTCAGCGTTATCGGCAGTACAATCGCCACCAGCATCGCGACTAAGTAAATCGACCAATATTGAGGTTGAATAGATAAGATACCCGGCAAGCCACCAACACCGATACCATTCGCCATCACACCTGCGCTACCACAGATTGCGGCAGCAACAGCACTACCAATCATTGCGCTCAGCATTGGGAATTTGTATTTAAGGTTGATGCCGTACATCGCAGGCTCTGTCACACCTAAGTAGGCTGAGATTGCTGCAGGTACTGAAATGTCTCGCTCACCTTCACGCTTACTTAAGATAATGATGCCGACAACCGCTGAAGCTTGTGCGATATTTGATAGCGCAATCAAAGGCCAGATTGGCGTGCCACCTAAGTCTTGCATCAGTTGTAGGTCAACGGCGTTGGTTGTGTGGTGAATACCCGTAATAACCAAAGGTGCGTAAAGGAAGCCAAAGACCACTGAACCAAGAATCGCGAAATCACCTGTCATTGCCACTTTAGCCGCGAATGCCACACCATCGCCTAGCATACGACCGAATGGGCCAATGAAAGCGTGCGCTAGAATCACAGACAATATGATCGAGACAAATGGCACAACAACGAGGTACAGATAAGAAGGAACAATGCGCTTAAGGTTGGTCTCAATGAAGGCCAGAGCCACGCCCGCTAACATCGCAGGGATCACCTGAGCTTGATAACCGACTTTCTCAATCACGAACAAACCAAAGTCCCACACCTCAGGTACCGATTTACCTATCATGTAAGCGTTCATCAATTGTGGGGAAACTAAGGTCACACCGAGCGTGATGCCCAAAATAGGGGTTCCACCAAGCTTCTTAACCGTTGCCCAACACACACCAACAGGTAGGAAGAAGAAGATCGCTTCGCCAATCAACCACAAGAAAGAATGAACGGTAGCCCAGAATTGGCTTATCTCAACCAAGGTTTTGCCGTCGAACATGCGAATGTCGCCAATCACATTACGGAAACCAAGAATCAAACCACCCGTAATAATGGCAGGTAGCAGTGGTACGAAAATTTCGGCTAAATGGGAGATACCACGCTCAAGGAAGTTCATGTTCTGGCGAGCCGCCAGTTTCGCCTCATCTTTTGATGATGCATCTTTACCCGTTTGCTCAATAAGAAGTGCGTACACCTCATCAACCTCGGTGCCAATAACCACTTGGAATTGACCTGCGTTAGTAAAGCAACCTTTTACCAGCTTAAGCTTCTCTAATTCTGCTTTGTTCGCTTTTTCTGTATCATTCAATACAAAACGCAGTCGAGTCAGACAATGGCTGACACTCGCAATATTCTCTTTGCCACCGACTAACTCGATAAGACGCGCAACGTCTTGCTTCGCTATCTCACTCATACTACCCCACCCTGGTTTCATTCAATTACTCACCTAAACCATGCAGCGATAGCCACTCGGATTTAGATTAATGGGAACATTCCCATCCGCCGTTATTATAATGCCCACATGAATGATAAATTAAAATGGGAACAGTCCCATTAATTGAAAGAGATCACACTCTAATTTTAATCTAAGCGGTTCAATTTCGCTTGATTGAGTGGATTATAGAATCGGAGATTGAGTGTGATGAGAGATCTCTGAATTGCCTAAAAGCTGAGAGATCAATAAATTAGCCGCCAACCTACCTGCAGATTGATAGCCTGGATCAATACTAAATACGCGAGGGAACAAGAAAGAGAGAAGATCATTGCCACCAACGCCTGTTACAACCACATCTTCACGTTGTAGTTCTTGTAGACGCTTGATTACGCCAAGAGCCAATGTGTCACTGGCACACACAATCGCTTGAGTTGTAGGAGTCAGTACCTCATCCACCAGCTGATAAGCGCTTTCATGATGAAGTTGGCCAGTGCGATAGTTCGCAATCACTCCAGTGCTTTCACACCAATCGAGGTAAGCCTTAAGACGCAACTCACCGGTTGATTTATCGCTAGGATCAACACCAATAAAACCGACATCTAAGATACCCTGATCCGATAGATGCGCTAACGCACTATTGATAACCTGTTGGTTATCATAGTTAATCGATGTCACGTTCTCTGTATCCAGAGCAATCACCACCGCTTTGTGTTCCCAAGCTTCAATCGCAGGAATATCACAGTCAGTAAAACCGAATACAATGATGCCATCCACATTGCGACGCTTGAGAACCTGCAGATGCTCATTGGCTTTTTCTCTATCTAGCTGGCTTTCCATGATCACGACATCGTAATCCGCTCGATACAACTCGGCCAGCATCGTACTTACCGCTTTGTTTTCAGAAGGAGAGTCCAGACGAGAGATGATGACACCGATGACTTTTTGACTGCCACCACGCATCGACTGCGCAGACTTCGAAGGCGTGTACCCTGATTCTTGAATTACTCTTTCCACCCTTTCACGGGTTTCAGGTTTTACTTTGGGATCATTGGTCAGAACGCGAGAGACGGTAGACTTACCAACACCGGACAGCTTAGCAATATCGAGAATAGTGAGTTTTTTGCTCATAAAAAGTCTGACGTTAAAGGGAAGAAATAGAAAAAAGTGAGGGCGAATCACTCACTTAACTGTTTGTAAATCCTAGTCGTTCACTATGACCTACTTTCGGCAGTTTTTATAGATAACACGACCAAGTTCTAGACGTGCATTGTCACCTTTAGTACGTAAAGTGACGCTGTTGATCAGTTCCGAAGTTCCATCATCTAAGATGTATTTCGTTCCTGAACCTGCTGGAACTTGAGTCAGACGGTATTCATTCTCAGGGAGACGTAATACCGCTTTTTCATTATCAAGGTAAGCGACTTTAAATGAAGCGTCAGACTCACATTGATAAGTCACGAATTGATTGTCCGATGTTGCGCTCTCAGTCTCAGGAGCTGCTGATTTAGAGCACCCGACTAATGCAACTGAACATAGATATGCTACTAACATAGCTTTCATACTTCGTTCCTCATCTTTATAGAGTGGGCAAATATAGTGGACAACACTCATTTGCATACTGAGCGATAGGTCTGTGTTTAGCCTTTCAAATATGCTGGTACATCTTTAATACTATCCAGCACGACACTTGCAAGCGCTTCACCTTTTTCAGTGACTGGCTTACCGGTTCTTACCAGTACTTTTGTGCCAACACCTGCCGCTTCTGCAGCCATCATGTCTTCAGCTTTATCGCCGATCATGACCGAGTTAGCCATATCAATCTTCAGAAAGTCACGAGCAGAAATGAACATACCTGGCTTTGGTTTACGACATTCACAATCTTGCTTGTAGTCACCAATACCGTGTTCAGCGTGGTGCGGGCAGTAATAGATGCCATCAAGCTCAACGCCGTTATCGACAAAGTTCCAATCCATCCACTGCGTCAGAGAAAGAAAACGGTCTTCACTAAACATGCCGCGAGCAATACCAGATTGGTTGGTCACTAGCACCAATAAATAACCCATATCTTTAAACGCTTTCGCCGCTTCAAACACACCATCGATGTATTCAAAGTCATGCTCATCATGTACGTAGCCGTGATCAATGTTAATCACACCATCACGATCTAAAAAAACAGCAGGTTTAGACAAAATTTTGTTCTCTATCAACTCTCTATTAATCATTAATTATTACACGCTTTATTTGCTTCATCACTATCTATTTAGTTTTGCGTTCGTTAACGATTTGTTTCTAGTTTAACTTCGCAACTCGCGTTTAGCCGTCTAGACGTAAAAATATCTATTGACTTAGATCATAGAACACCATAGCATCATCTGTAAATCGAGTGAGTCATCAATATATTATTCTGTTCTACCTGCACGGGTTTCTCTATGATTAAAGTGAATCAAGTCAATAAGGTTTTTCATCAAGGCACTAAAGAAATCAATGCCTTAATTGATATCAACCTCCACATTCCTCAAGGTCAAATCTTTGGAGTCATCGGCTCTTCAGGAGCAGGCAAAAGTACCCTTATCCGTTGTGTAAACATGTTGGAAGCTCCAACGTCAGGTGAAGTGATTGTTGACGGTATCGACCTGACAAAACTCAGTAAATCAGAACTTAGCGAAGCACGCCGTAACATCGGCATGATATTCCAACACTTCAATCTGCTGTCTTCTCGTACTGTCTTTAACAACGTAGCACTGCCTTTAGAGCTTGCTGGTAGAGATAAAGCTGCGATTGAAGCGAAAGTGAGTGAGCTACTTGAGCTTGTCGGCCTATCGGATAAGCGTGATACCTACCCTGCGAACTTAAGTGGCGGTCAAAAGCAGCGTGTCGCTATTGCTCGTGCGCTAGCTTCAGACCCGAAAGTACTACTGTGTGATGAAGCGACCAGTGCTCTGGACCCAGCAACGACTCAATCTATTCTTGAGCTGCTGCGTGAAATCAACCGCAAGCTACACATCACGATCCTACTTATTACGCACGAGATGGACGTAGTGAAAAGCATTTGTCACGAAGTCGCGATCATTGGCGGTGGCGAACTAGTAGAGAAAGGCACAGTTGGCGACATCTTCGCACACCCTAAGACTGAGCTAGCGCATCAATTCATTCGTTCAACGCTGGATCTGACGATTCCTGAAGATTATCAAGCGCGTTTGCAAGAGACTCGTGTTAACAGTAGCTACCCATTAGTCCGTCTTGAGTTTACGGGTGCAACCGTTGATGCTCCACTGATGACGCAAATTGCGCGTAAATTCAATATCGATGTCAGCATCTTAAGCTCTGACCTTGATTACGCCGGCGGCGTGAAGTTCGGCATGATGGTCGCTGAGCTGTTCGGTAACGAAGCAGATGATAATGCTGCTATCCAATTCCTACGCGACAACAATGTAAAAGTAGAGGTGCTTGGTTATGTCCTTTAGTTTCAACGAGATTGCTGACTGGATCAGCCTTAATGGCAACCTTCTATTGGAAGCAACAGGCGAGACACTTTACATGGTTGCAGTTGCTGGCATCGTTGGTTTCGCTGTCGGTATTCCATTAGGCGTTATTCTACACACGACTAAAAAAGGTGGTCTGTTAGAGAACACCAAACTAAACAAAATTCTTGGTGCGGTTGTGAACGTGGGCCGTTCAGTGCCTTTCTTGGTTCTTATGGTTGCGATCATCCCTCTTACTAAGATGCTAATTGGTACCTTCATTGGTACAACTGCTGCGATTGTTCCACTGACCATTGGCGCGATCCCATTCGTAGCTCGACTTATCGAAGGTGCACTACTGGAAGTACCAACAGGTCTCGTAGAAGCTGCTCAATCAATGGGCGCAACACCAACTCAGATAATTAATAAGGTACTGCTTCCTGAAGCACTGCCTACAATCATCAACTCAGTAACGATTACGCTAGTAACTCTGGTGAGCTACTCGGCAATGGCAGGTACAGTGGGTGGCGGCGGCCTAGGTGATGTCGCGATTCGTTACGGATTCCACCGCTACGATGTAACCATTATGGCAGTGACCGTTGTTATGTTGATTGTGCTGGTACAAATTATTCAATCAATTGGTGATTCGTTAGTTCGCCGAGTTGACCACAGATAAAACCTGACTTCTTTAATGTGACGTTATTTACCCCCTATTAAAAACGTTAGCCATTAGATACATAAAAACATCGAAACCAAATTAAATAGATTTATTAAAAGGAGATTATTATGAAATTTAACCTTAAAGGTTTGCTCACTATTGCAGCAGCAGCTTCAGCGCTAGTCCTAGCAGGTTGTGGTGATAAAGAAGTGGATACTTCTAAAATCAAAGTTGGCGTAATGGCAGGTGCCGAAGCTCAAGTTGCTGAAGTTGCAGCAAAAGTAGCGAAAGAGCAATACGGCCTAGATGTTGAGCTAGTCACTTTCACAGATTACGTAACACCAAACGCAGCGCTAGATGATGGTTCTATCGACATCAACGCATTCCAACATACGCCATACCTAGATCAGCAAGTTGCTGACCGTGGCTACAAACTAACGGTTGCTGGTAACACTTTTGTTTACCCTATTGCTGGTTACTCTAAAGAAGTTAAATCGGTAGACGACATCCAAGATGGTGCTCGTATTGCTGTACCAAACGATCCAACAAACCTAGGTCGTTCTCTACTGCTTCTTGAGCAGCAAGGTCTACTTGAACTTCGTGAAGGTGCAGGTCTTCTAGCTACCGTTCGTGACATTGTTGGTAACCCTAAGAACCTAACGATTGTTGAACTAGACGCAGCTCAACTGCCACGTTCTCTTGATGATGTAACTTTATCTATCATCAACACTACTTACGCGAGCTCTATCAATCTGACTCCACAAAAAGATGGCGTATTCGTTGAAGACAAAGATTCTCCATACGTGAACCTAATCGTTTCTCGTGAAGACAACCTAAATGCAGAAAACGTACAAAACTTCGTCAAAGCATATCAAACTGAAGAAGTGTACAACGCAGCTTCTGACATCTTCCAAGGTGGCGTAGTTAAAGGTTGGTAATCAGCTTAAATAGACACTTATAGATACCGAAAGGGGCTGACTCAACGTCAGCCCCTTTTTTAATGATGAAGGTTTGCTAGAAAGTAAAAGCTTCTCAGGGTGAATCAACGAAGTCGATTACTTGAGGTGATCCCAAGAAATGTTGGATACCAGACGGCAATCATCACACTTGAAATAGAAAATATCGTGGATCGGCGCATCTAACAGCCATTCACCACCACATTGCGGACATTTGCGCTCTTTTTCATCTTTCAGGCTGATCCCTCCGACACGATATAAGTAGTAGTAAGTTGGAATCTTAGTCAGAAATTCAATGCGTCCTCTTAAACCCCAACCGCGTTTGAACAATACGCTTTTGGTATCACTGATCTCGGTTAACGTTGCGTGTTCAGCACGGCAACCACCACCCATTTGCACTTCATCACAGGCTTGCCACTCGGTCTGCCATTTCAGTACGGCTTTATGATCACCATTGAATGTCGGCGGGTTACGATATAGTGGGATCGGTAACAAGCTATCGCCACTACGCAGTGGTGAACAGGTATGCACGAACGTCGTGTACAACACTTGCCAGCTCGGCGTTTCATCTTCGGCTACTTCTTCGGAGTTAAGATCTCGGCCAAGTAGACGCATCTTAGGCGCTAATAGACTCGCCGCAGATAAGCGCTCGAAACAGACTTTGACGAAGTCTGAGTGATTACGTGGATGTAAGCTATCTTGCTCCGGACACACAACGCGAACATAGAATTCACCGTCGCCCATCACGATTGGAAACTCACGACCTAACACTTGTCCGTTATAACGAAGTGCATCCATTAAGCCATTAACCGCCTTATCGACAGCGCTTACCGTTGTGTTATCAAAACACTCAAATTGAAGTTCTAGTACGTACATCTATTTATACCGCTGGTTGTAGCTTTTCTAAAAATTCTGCCAATGTCTCGGCTAGTACATCACGATTATTGGTGCCTAAACGCTCTAGGATTACGTTACCCGTTAGGTTACAGATAGAGATAACATCCAGTTCAGCATCAGTCGCAGCAATGAAAACCGTTGGTTTTAGCTTCAAACGACGCTGAGTCACTAGGTGACCTAAGATGTTTTCTTGTAGGCATTCGAAATCTTCATCACTCCAAATCTGTAACAGAGTCAGTTCGTTACCATCAAAAGTCGCGTTCATATCCGCACTAAATTGTGCGCCGTAGAAAGTCTTGACGTCTTCATGCAGAGTCAGCTCAATACCAGTTTCAACATTGGTGAAATCAGCGAATTGCTCACGTGGATAGTGTTTCCACAACACGGCATCACCACTCTTTTCTTCTATGCATGGCGATACGATGTCCACCAACTCCTCATTACGAGGTAAGCTTTGGTGTTGCTGCTGCCACGCGTCAACGTATCGCTGACTGAAAGAAAGTAGTGCGTCTTGAGCGCGTTGAGTCATGAAAATCTCCTAAACACAAAATAATAAATAGAATCCGAGCTCTTTCCGTGCCGATTAAGCGATGACTTAATGACAGGGTAATGGGGATTCAGTAAAATCGAACCCATTCTAATCGAATTTGAAACGAAAGTATGAGCAAATATTCTGACGCAAAAGAGCTAGCGGGTTTAACCCTAGGCCAAAAAACTGAGTACTCTAACCAATACGATGCAAGTTTATTGCAACCAGTACCTCGTAGCCTTAATCGCGATGATCTTGCGCTAAACGGCGAACAGCCTTTTGTTGGTCATGATATTTGGACGATGTACGAGCTTTCGTGGCTAAACACCAACGGCTTACCACAAGTAGCTGTCGGTGAAGTGTTCATTCCTGCAACCAGCCAAAATTTGATTGAGTCAAAATCTTTCAAGCTGTACCTAAACAGCTACAACCAAACTCAGTTCGAAAGCTGGGATCAAGTCACTGAGCGTCTGACTCAAGATTTGTCAGCATGTGCAGGCGAATCTGTGATTGTGAATGTAAACTCGGTAACCGACTACACCAACCAACCTATCGTGACGATGGAAGGTGACTGTATCGACAACCAAGATATACAAATCACCAGCTATGATTTTGAAGCGTCACTACTTGAAGGCGCAGCTGGAGATCAAGAAGTAGAAGAAACTCTGCATAGTCACTTATTAAAGTCGAACTGCTTGATCACCAATCAACCAGATTGGGGCAGCGTAGAGATCGCATATTGCGGTAAGCAAATTGACCGTGAAGCTCTGCTACGCTATTTGGTTTCTTTCCGTGAGCACAATGAATTCCACGAACAGTGTGTTGAGCGTATCTTCACTGACATCATGAAATACTGCGCGCCATCGAAACTCACCGTGTTTGCACGTTACACGCGCCGTGGTGGTCTGGATATCAATCCATACCGTTCAACAGAACAAGATAAACCAAGCCACAACAGGCGTATGGCTCGCCAATAATAGGCTCGATACACACACTTATTGGAACCTACCTCATCTTTAAAGGGACATTGAAATGCGTTGGTTATACGTTTTTAGTCTATTCATTTTAAGCTTAAGCACATCGGTTAATGCGTCGGTTTATTCTTCGGCGCTTCTCAATGAAGCCAATAACTTGGTTGAGATAGAACCAAGCCAAGCAAAACGAATGGCCAACAGCTACCTAACGCTACGTATCCTTTCAGATCAACGCGAGAAGAGCCCTTCAGCTATTTCTCGCGAAGAGGCCGATTCTTCGATTAGAACCCCAAACAGCAGTATCGATGCGTATAAGATCTTAGCGAAAGCAGAGTTTAATCTAGGCAACATTCGTATTGCAATTCAGCACATCGACAAAGCCTCTGAGCTAGCAAAAACCTATAAGCTTGAGTATCTAAAGTTGGATCTGGAAATACTCAGAGTGCAGTTACTTTGGCTTACTGACAGAAAATCGGGCCAAGCAGAATCGGAGCTAAAACAAATCGAAGCAAGCCTTGAGTCGGTCAATAAAACCCTGCGCCTGACGGAAGGGATCACCTATCGTTTGATCATGTTGAAAGCCGAAATTGCCTCTTACAATAACAAGGTAGGTGAAGCTGAAAAGCTCTATCAAGAAGCAAAAACCTACTTAGAACAGCGTTACTCGGAAAAAGTCGCCATCGACTATCACATCGCCGTCGGCGAGTTTTATCTGACTCATAAAGAGTACAACCATGCACTATCTGAGTTATTGTACGGCTACTGGAAATCCGTTGAAGGTAACCTGAGTGCACGCTTGGCTAAAGTAAATAGCCTGCTTGCGCAACTTTTCTTTGAACGCCAAGTATTAGATAAAGCACTAGAACACCTGTCTCAAGCCGCTGATTTTTATGATAACTTTGAAAGCTCCCCCGTCTTAGCACAAGTGCTCAAGAAAATGGGTGATGTGTACTTCTTTCAAGGGAAATACAACCTTGCCCTCGTGCACTTTTTCAATGTCCTTGACCATGAGAGTACCGACCGAGACATCCACCAAGTCATTGATATTCGTTTAAGTTTATCCGCAACTTACTTACGACTTTATAACTACCCTTTAGCTGAACAATACCTAGCACGAGCCCTTGAACTTCTAGAGTATTCCGACATACCTAAGTTGGAAGGCCGCGCTGCACTCTTATCCGCAGGTTTGGCATACCACCTACAAGAAAGCGAAGATGTAATTAAACATGCGACACGTGCGCTCGAGATTTCACGTCAGGTAGAAAACACACGCCTGTCGCAACATTCCTACCAATTGCTCTCTTTAGGTTATGAGCAAGCAGGGCGTCCACAACAAGCGCTAGCAAACCTCAAGCAATACAATATCCTTGTCTCTTTAGAACAACAAAAACTCAACCGTGTTGGTGAAGACGCATTCCGCCAACAAAAAGAGTTTGCCGAGCAAACGCTCCACTATGTAGGTCAAGAACAAGAATTAGAAAAATACAAACTTGAGCACCATAAGTTCCAGAAAATATCGTTCGCCCTATTTTTGTTCAGCATTGTCTTGTTCTTCTTTGTGCTACGCCGAGGCTACATCATTCAAAACTTAGTCACGGAAATGGATTCACTGCGTACCGACCTATTTACACACTCACGCTCAAAGCTTCCAAATCTAAGAATGCTGAACGCTAAACTATCAAATTCTCTAGAACAGACCAGCCAAAACTTCGAACAATGGCAACTTGGTGAGCTGATTCATGAACCACTCAACGACCGTTTACGCTTTGTGATGATAGATTTGCCGTTCCTACGCAATATGTACACTCAGAACGGTTATAAAGCAGGTTTAGAGCTCGAAGATGCTTTCGGCGAGTTCCTTAAATCTAAGCTCGAAGGTCCTGCGCGCGTCTACCACTTCTCGGATGCGAACTTGCTTTACATCGAACCAAATGCTGACCGTGATACATCGCCTGAGGCTATGTTCAGAAAGATTCAATCTTGGATTAATCACTTCGAACCAGAGCAAAACATTAATCGAACCGTCCGCATGGGCATCGCTGACTACCCGTTCTTGCCACGCGCTTATACCGCGATTAACGACCAAGAGCTGCTCGATGTACTATTAATGTCGACCAACCTGGCACGTGAAATAAGCCTCAAAGAACGCAGTAGCCAATGGGTTTACCTTAAAGCCATCGACAATGCCCCCGCAGCGAGCCTTGCAACGGGTAACATAAGAGAGGCTTGTAAACATGCGATTAATCAAGGGTTAATAAAGATACAATCCTCACACCAGAATGAGGACAATATCAAAAAAATGCTAAAAGATGACTGATTTGCGAGCGGTTAAACGTCGTAAGTCGTGACCTTATTTTTAGTTTTGTTATTATCAAGGTCACGGAATTTCATCTATACGATCGAGTACGATCTACGCGGCGCTAATTAATACACCTATGGGCATTCTTGAAAAAGACATTCAGGCGCAACTCCACCAGCTGAAATATCAGTTGGATCAAGTCCGCTTGACGCAAAGAGATGCCTCGTTCAAATTTATTCGAGAACAAAAAGTTCTCAAGCGTATCGTTACGTCTTTAAGTGATGCATGTGTTGGCAGCAACACTCATTTAGATGAAAACCTCATTGCCCTTAGGGAAGAGCTCGAAAAGCAAAAAGACATTAGCTCAATGATCCCCAAGTTGGCAGTATTAGAAAGGATGCTCAAGCAAAAAACGTTGGCTATGGATAAACAGAACGGATATCTGGATGATAGTATTAAGCACAGTGGGGAAACGCTGCAGCGTATAACTGGCCTTCCGGCACAGCTAAAGCGCGATCTAAGAAACTTACTTAGCTTCTCCGAGTGTCATGGCAGTCAAAAAGTCGATCATGCGATGAAGCTTCTCAGCATTTATGAGCGTGCCATTAAGATTATGGCAAACAACTCACGCACTCATTTTGCCGACGTAGATCAATCAACTGAACAAGAACTCCTTTCCGAACTATCAAACGAATTACAACATCTGATCACTGAACTCGACTTCGAGGGTGAATCGGGGGATCTACTGACCGATATTAGAGCGAAGCTACTACTTGGTGTTTCAACACAAAACCTACTTGAGCTAGCACTTCAGATCCTCAAACTGGTGATTGATGGCACGAGCCTAGAGCGTAAGCAGTCTGAACAATTTATCGAACAACTCAACTCCTCGCTCGCTTCTAGTATCAAAACAGCAGACCAAAATGCCGATCAGAGCCAAAGCTACTTTGAGCACCGCCAAGGCCTTAACTCTGAGTTGAATGAACTTGTTACTAAGAGCCAAAGCTCTGTTGATAAAGCAACGGACATCGATAACTTAAAGCTTTCGATAAACCCGCTGCTCAGTGAAATTGCCTCTCTTTCAGAAAGACTGAATCACGCAGAACAGAAAGAACAAGCTCTAATAGAGAGAATGAACTACGGAAAAAACCAGTTAGATTCTCTCTATGAAGTCACCCAAGATTACCGTAAGCGCTTAGAAGATCAGGCTCAGCGTATGCTGCTTGACCCTCTGACTAAGATCTACAACCGTACCGCCTTCACCGATCGTTTAGAGCTAGAATATCGTCGCTGGATTCGCGCACAACACTCACTAAGAGTCGTGCTGCTAGATATCGATAACTTCAAAGCAATTAATGATAGCTTTGGTTATACCGCTGGTGACAAGGCACTCAAGATCATCGCAAGAGCCATCACCAAAGAAATTGGCACTACTGATACTGTCGCTCGCTTTTCTGGTGAAGAGTTCATCTTGCTCATCCCCGAGCAAAGCGATGAATATTGTCATCAGGTAACTCAAAGCATCCAGAATCAAGTAAGCCGTTTACCTTTTAAATTCCGTGACCAACAAATCACAATTACCTTGTGCGCGGCAAGTACTCAGTTTAAAGAGTCAGACACACCTGAAGAAGTATTAGAACGACTCAATAAAACACTAAACAAAGCCAAACAACGCGGTAACAACCAACTTGTTTGGGACTAAGACCGCCCTAAATTCAATTTATTTCATTTTTTCAAATACTTATCACATACCATATCCCTCAATGTTTGCTAAGCTAATGATTAACATTCGCTTAACAAGCATTCTTGGCAAGTAATGCTGTATTTAAATCTCAGAGCAATGCTATAAAAGCCATTAAGCAACACTGTCGTAACCGTTTCGTCTGGTTAATTATCTCGCCTTTAACCAAACACTTTCAACGTTTGCTTCTCACTCTCGAGCCAGAGGGTCACTTCAACGTCCCCTGCTCTTTTCAACAAGGAGGCATTATGATCACTCATATCAGCCCTGCCGGTAGCATGGATTTACTCTCTCAACTTGAAGTTGAGCGTCTTAAGAAAACCGCATCTAGTGATCTGTACCAACTGTATCGTAACTGTACGTTGGCGGTACTAAACTCAGGTAGCCACACCGACAATTCCAAAGAGCTACTCGATAAATATCAATCGTTTGATGTTGAGGTCGTCCGTCGTGAGCGCGGGATCAAACTCGAATTGAGCAATCCACCAGAGCATGCCTTTGTCGACGGTGAAATCATCAAGGGTATTCAAGAGCACCTATTTTCAGTGCTGCGTGACATTGTCTACGTCAACATGCACCTTGCAGACAACCAAAGACTCAACCTGACCAATGCCACTCATATTACCAACCTTGTATTTGGTATTTTGAGAAATGCAGGTGCACTTACGCCCGGCATCGAACCTAACCTGATCGTGTGTTGGGGCGGTCACTCAATTAATGCAACTGAATACCAATACACTCGCGAAGTGGGTAATGAACTTGGTCTACGTGAACTCAACATCTGTACTGGCTGTGGCCCGGGAGCAATGGAAGGCCCGATGAAAGGCGCGGCAATTGGTCACGCCAAGCAGCGTTATACCGATCATCGTTACCTAGGGCTTACTGAGCCCTCAATCATTGCGGCTGAGCCACCAAACCCGATCGTCAACGAACTGGTGATCATGCCAGATATCGAAAAGCGTCTTGAGGCATTCGTTCGTATGGCGCATGGCATCATAATTTTCCCTGGAGGCCCAGGTACAGCTGAAGAGCTGCTGTATATATTAGGGATCATGATGCACCCAAATAACGTCGACCAGCCAATGCCGATAGTGTTGACAGGTTCAAAAGAGAGTGAAGCTTACTTCCGTTCTATCGATAAATTCATCGGCGAAACCTTGGGGCCTGATGCGCAAAAACACTATGAGATCGTGATTGATGATCCAGCACGCGCTGCGAAAATCATGAAGCAAGCAATGCCAGGTGTACGCTCTCACCGTAAAGAGACTGGCGATGCCTACAGCTACAACTGGTCACTGCATATTGAACCTGAGTTCCAACTGCCATTCGACCCGACACATGAATCTATGGCGGCGCTCGACCTGCACATGGACCAAAAAACAGAGAGCCTAGCCGCTAATCTGCGTAAAGCGTTCTCAGGCATTGTTGCCGGTAACGTCAAAGCCGAAGGTATTCTAGAGATAGAGAAACACGGCCCGTTCCTGATTGATGGCGACAAAGAGCTGATGACCAAAATGGACCAACTGCTGAATGACTTTGTTGAACAACATCGAATGAAGCTGCCGGGCGGCACTGACTACATTCCTTGCTATAAAATTATGCCTAATAGCGAATAACGACAAGTAACTGATAACAAGCCACAAGCATAAAGTTAAACAAGTCATGACGTTTACGTCGCCAAAGTTTCAACTCACCAAGTGATACGTTACTATAAGGGGCTAGCAGCCCCTTTTTTATTGCCTATTTAGTGAAAACTTATGTCTATCCATCTTGTTATTATCGATGCCTTGAACCTCATCCGACGCGTGCACTCCGTTCAGCCGGATCCAAACGATATTGCAAGAACCATCACCACGACAGCTCGCACTCTTAATCGCATCTTAAACGAATCTAAGCCCACTCATATCATTGCGGTATTTGATCATCATTTACAAGATCGAGGTTGGCGTGCGGAAGTCCTTCCCGCTTATAAGCAAAACCGTAAGCCGATGCCAGAACCATTAATGAAAGGTCTCGATGTGATTCAACAAGCTTGGTGGGAATTAGGTATTGATTCACTGCTCTCTGACGGCGATGAAGCGGATGATCTCGTCGCAACATTGGCAAAGAAAGTCGCTGACCACGGAGAAACCGTCACTATCATTTCCACGGATAAGGGCTACTGCCAACTGTTGTCACCAACGCTACAAATCCGTGATTACTTCCAACATCGCTGGTTAGACAAACCCTTTATCGAAGCTGAATTTGGTGTAAAGCCTGAACAGCTAGCAGATTACTGGGGATTAACAGGCGTCAGCTCAAGCCAAGTCCCCGGTATTCCAGGTATAGGGCCAAAAGCAGCCAAAGAGATATTAACGACGTACCCTGATATCGAAGCTGCATTCCAAGCGGAAGACTTACCGAAAAAATATCGTAAGAAATTCGACGAACATATCGAATCGGCTCGCGTATGTAAGCTCGTTTCTGCGCTCAAAACCGACATTGATCTTGGATTTAATCTGCAAGATATTCGGTATGAAGTCACTTCTTAAACGAAATTGGATTGGTCTTAATCGAGCGGGGTTATCTAGAATAAGAAACTGAAGAACTCAATAGTTCATGAGTAAAACATAAAAAACAAAACCACTCATTGAGAGTGGCCTTGAACTGAAATCTAATGCTCTAAACGCTAAATGTTCTACTATCCAAATGAAGCCCAGATAACCGTTGCAACTAGGATTGGGCATACGAACTTCACATACATTGGCCAAACCTTACCAAACCAACCAAGTTGAAAATCAGGACAACCTTGCTCAAGCTCTTTCACTTTTGAAGCTCGACTCCACACCCAGCCACCAAATACACAGAACATCAGTGCTGCGACTGGTTGAAGGTACTGAGTTGCTATCATCGCAACCATGCCAAACATAGCAGCAAAGTTGTAAACAATCACCACACTGAACAACGCGATAACACCACCAATCACCCAACTAGTTGGCGTTCGTCTAGTATTGAAACGCTCACTCACTAGCGCTACCGGACCTTCTAGCATTGAGATAGAAGAAGTCAGTGCGGCAATCGTTAGCAACAAGAAGAAAACAATCGAAAAGATCTGACCAAGCACACCTAAGCTATCAAACATCAAAGGCAAAACCGTAAATACTAGGGTATCAGAGCTCAGTAATGAGCCATCTTCAGCATAGATTTGAACACCTTTTTGCATCGCAACAAACATCGCAGGCATCACGACTAAACCCGCAATAAAAGCAACCGCGGTATCAACTAAGGTAACGTTCATTGCCATTTTTGGCAGGTTCTCTTTCTTACTTAAGTAAGAGCCATAAACCAACATTGAACAGCCACCAATAGTGAGCGAGAAGAAGCCCTGTCCCATTGCCGCCAGAATCAGTTTTCTATCCCACACTTTCTCAAAGTCTGGAACAAGGTAATTTTTTAGGCCTTCCATCGCGCCAGATTGCGTCATGATGTAAACAAACAATAAGCCAAATAACACAAATAGCGCAGGCATCAAACGGGTCGACCATTTCTCGATCCCCTGCTTAACACCGCCCTGAACAATCAAGATAGTCAGTACATAGAATGCGACGGTACCAAAAACATTGCGCTCAACACTGAAGCCTTTAAACCAATCAGCAGCAGCCTCTAGACCAATCAGGTCAGCGACAGCACCAATTAGGAAGCAGATCAACCAACCACCGACAATGCTATAAAACGCTAGCACTGCACTTGGAACACTCAACCCAATCCAACCGACAAATTCACCGACTTTCTTGCCTAACGGGTTTGTAGTCAAAGAACGCATGCTATCGACAGGATTTGCTTGGCCATGTCGACCAATAGCCATCTCAACCACCAGCATCGGGAAAGCAACCACGAAAATCATAATTAGGTAAACAAGCAGAAAAGCACCACCGCCGTTACTGGCGACTTGGGTTGGGAAACCCCAAATATTACCTAAGCCAACAGCTGCACCCGCCGCTGCTAAAATAAAACCCAAACGAGAGCTAAAGTGCTCTCTTGAAGAGGAAGATTGTTGGTCCATATTGCCCGCATTAAAAATCAGTGAACTAGTTTAAAAGTACAGTAATCAAAAGCAATGATAGGCACAACTAATAAATGAGCGATCTTCTAGTTTTTACAACAAATACGCTATTTAGAACCATTAAATTAACAAATAACTGGTCTTATCGTTTACCGAAAAGCAGTAAAGCAAGGTTCAGGACTAGAGAAACAATGGATTGAATTGAGATGATTACTCGTCATATTGTTCAATTTATACGAACAAAAAGAGCACCAAATGGTGCTCTTGTGACTTATAGTTAGATTCAAATTAGATCGTGAAGACTTGATAGTCTTTTAGGTTCGGAATGATTTCATGCAGCTGTTGCTCTTGTTCTGCCATCTCATCAAGAGAATCACAGAACTCATTCGCTTCCTCTTGCACTTGTTGAGAGTGTTCTTTCATGCGCTCTTCAATTTTAAGCTTTAATGCAGCCATGCTGTCAGCCAATTCAGTAAGATTTAAGCCACCATCTTGTTTCATTTTTTCTGACATCGCATTAAAAGCGCTAGAGATAAATTCTTGGTTAAAGATCTCCTTAGCCTTCTCGAAATCTTCAGACCAACCATTGGCCATCGAATCAAAACTGTCTGCTGGTAACACTAACTCTCCATCTTTGTAGTAACGAGCTTCCAGTTCATCAAAGTAGGTTTTCATTGACTCTTTTACATTATCAAATGATTCCGGTGAATCTAGGCTAGCGGCAATGTCATCAATAACGTCATTCGCTAACGCTAAGCCATCGTTAGCCATTTGCTTTGCGCGTGGTAAGTACTCACTCATGTTTTCGCGGTATTTCTCAATCGCCGCTTGTTGGTCGGCATCAAGCTCAACTTTCTCACCATGAATATATAAGTCGTTGTTACCATCAAAAACGGCAGTATCACCATTCACTTGATGGATTTCGACTTTTTGGTCATCGATTCGTAATTCATTCTTCAAATCAACTCGACACTGAGCAGCAGACGCTGGCAGACTAATAATAGCGACAGCCGCTGTTAACGATGCGATTAATACACTATTTTTCATAAACACACTGTTTTTCATAAATACACCGTGTTTCATAAATACATTGTTCTTCATAACATCCTCTCATTAATCTGACCAATTACTATACCTTGAGTTTATGCTTCTTTGTCAGAGAAACGTTTTATATATATCCGTTACTCAGTTAGTCGACAGATATGACTTCATAGCAGAACTGTTTATCCGCGACCTTAAACTCAACCTCATCGCCAACGTTTTTTCCCATTAGAGCCTGACCAAAAGGTGCATTTTCCGTCACGATAGCAACTTCATTGTTATTCCACGTGACAGACAGTCCCCCGACTCTCGGCCCCATAAAAAAGTGTTTGTATTGATCATGCTCGTCTATGACCACAACATAGCTACTCACCGTAATCTTCTCACTATCACGCAGCACTAAGTTACGATAAAACTGAATGTCATCTTCACACTCTTGCACTCTTACAGCTTGACCGTGGGCAAGATACGAGGCTTCTAGCGCCAATGTATCGTACTTATGCTCAGGCACTGTCTCTTCATCGGTCGCCGCATCAATAGCGCGTTGAGTAGCAGATTGTGCAATACGTAATCGGGATTCAAGTTGCTCTATGATTATTTGGCGAAGCTCAGACTTATTCATACTATTGGGGTGCTTTTCTATAGGAGCTACAGAATAGAATTAGGTACAATCAGGTGCAAGACATTTGATTTATCAAGCGACGCAATCATCAATAAGCGCCCGATTGAACATCAATACGACACTTAATAACTCAGGTAGAACATAAATGATTGAGCAGAAGCTAAAACAAGTATTCGGATTCGACTCACTGCGTCATGGGCAAAAGCAAGTCATTGATAATGTTCTATCTGGTCACTCGACTGCCGCCATATTCCCAACAGGCTCAGGCAAGTCGCTTTGCTATCAATTGCCAGCATTAGAGTTGCCGCACTTAACTTTGGTTATTTCTCCACTGTTAGCCTTAATGAAAGACCAGTTGAGCTTCTTACACAGTAAAGGGGTCAGCGCCGCTGCGATAGAATCTAGCCAAGACAGACAGACCACTCAACAGGTGATGCAGTCTGTGCGTAACGGAGACACCAAGATTCTGATGATCTCCGTCGAGCGTTTGAAGAACGAACGCTTTCGCCAGTTTATCTCCCAAGTGCCTATCTCGCTACTTGTGGTCGATGAGGCGCACTGTATTTCAGAGTGGGGACACAACTTTAGACCCGATTATCTCAAGCTGCCTCAATACCAAAAACAGTTGAATATCCCACAGGTATTGCTACTCACAGCAACCGCAACAACCTCAGTTATCCAAGACATGAAGTCTAAGTTTGATATTGATGAGAAACGCGTTGTTGTTACGGGTTTCTATCGTCAAAATCTCGATCTCTCGATTCAGCCTTGTGAACAAGCTAGTAAGCTAGAGACTTTGTGCTCTGTCGCTAATCAAGCGCCTCAAGCTCCAACCATCGTTTATGTCACCCTTCAGCAAACAGCAGAGATGGTGGCGCAACAACTACGCAATGCTGGAATCAACGCAGTCGCTTACCATGCGGGGCTTAAACCAGAAAATAGAGATGCTATTCAACATCAATTCATGAATGATGACGTGCATTGTATTGTGGCGACCATTGCTTTCGGGATGGGCGTCGACAAGTCCAACATTCGCCGTGTGATTCACTTCGACTTACCAAAATCGATAGAGAACTACTCGCAAGAGATCGGCAGAGCAGGCCGAGATGGTCAACCTTCAACATGTATTCTTCTCGCCAATAAGTATGGCCTCAGTACGCTAGAGAACTTCGTATTTGGTGATACGCCGGACAACATCTCCATCCAAGCTGTCTTGAAAGAGATCTACGAAAACCAAAACATTGGAGCTTCTGGTGCAAACCAATGGGAGATCATGCTTAATCAGCTATCGCGTGAGTCCAACATTCGTCAGCTGCCGCTTAAAACACTGCTAGTTTACCTGGAAATTGAAGGCGTGATTGAGCCTAAATACAGCTACTTTGCTGACTACAAATTTAAATTCATACGTACTAAGCAGCAGATCACCGAGCAATTCCAAGGCGAACGTCGTAACTTTGTTGAAGCTATCTTTCAATGCTCACCACAAGCGAGAGTCTGGTGCCAAGTCGACTTCGAGGCGCTCTGGACACACTTCCAAGCGGATCGTCAGCGTGTGATTGCGGCTATCGATTACTTCAATGAACAAGGCTGGATTGAGTTGGAAAGTAAGCAGATCACGGATGTTTACGCGATCCACAACACCTCTGAAGACATGATGCAGTTATCGGAACGTCTAACTGAATTGTTTAAGGCAAAAGAGAACAGTGAGATAAATCGCCTTAATCAAATGCTGAGCTTCTTTGAGGCAGGCACCTGCCTAAGCTCACGCCTAGCGAGTTACTTTGCCGATGATAAGGCACCAACAAACTGTGGTCATTGCTCTGTATGCCGTGGTGAAGTGGCAATATTACCAACCGTCGATGTTGAATCCGTTGACGACGAGACAGTAATAACATGGATTCATGAATTTGTATCTAAGAGTCAACAATTGATCACCGACGAAGCCATTACGCGTTTTCTATGCGGAATCGCCACACCGCTTTCAACCAAGCTTAAAGCCAGCAAAATGGTTGGATACGGGAAGCTAGAGCAACAACCATTCAGTGATACCTTAGCGCGAGTTAAACAACTTCCTAGATAAGGCATCTCACGTATTGATATAGAAACTGGCTAGGCTATGAAGTCTAGTCGGTATTCAAACACCAGTACTTCCAGCAACACCTCTAAATCTAAACTCTTAGCGCCTTTCCCTAAAAGAAGCTCAGCTGACGCATCTGGTCTTTGGGTTGTAGCATGACACTTAAACCAAGCAGGCGTATTTCTCGCCCTTGCTGCCTTTTTAGTATTTCGCTCAACAGCTCTTTGAAGTGTTCGCGATCAAGAGAGGCGTGTATGTGCTCAATAGTGGTTTGCTGGAAATCGGCGAACTTGAGCTTAATGCCCTGCTTGATGATCGCTTTACTTGGGCTAGCTTTCTCTAGACGTGTTTCAAGCTCAGGAAAAAGCTTGTCTTCTATTACCTGCCAACATTCTGCGTAAGTAGAAATATTCTGAGTAAAAGTTCGCTCCACGCCTACCGATTTTCGTTCACGCTCAATAATAACTTCTCGATCATCAATACCATGGCTGCGCTTCCACAGTGATGCGCCTTGACGGCCAAACCGGAGCAAGAGATCTCGATAGTCAGACTCCTTAATGTCCTTACAAGTAAAGAAGCCCGCTTGATGCAACTTCTCAATACTGACCTTGCCAACACCAGGAATCTTTTCGAGTGGCAATTTATCTATCACAGTTTGAACGTCTTGTGGAGGGATAACAAACTGACCATTGGGCTTGTTCAGATCTGAAGCCACTTTCGCCAAAAATTTAATCGGCGCAATACCAGCAGAAGCGGTCAGGTTAAGTTCATTCCAGATATCGCGACGAATTGATTCGGCAATAAGTGTTGCCGATCCATGACACTGTTTTGAATCGGTCACATCTAGGAACGCTTCATCCAAAGAAAGCGGCTCAATCACTGAGGTATATCGAGAAAAGATTTCGCGGATCTTCTTCGATATCTCGACATAGACTGACATTCTTCCCGGCACAACCAACAGATTGGGACAAAGCTGCAGCGCCTTTCCCGTCGGCATTGCAGAACGAATACCAAACTTGCGAGCTTCGTAATTACAGGTACTCAAAACGCCACGCTGCTTTTCATGCCCCCCTACTGCAAGTGGTCGATTTCGGTAAGCAGGGTTATCTCTCATTTCAACAGCTGCGTAAAAACAGTCCATATCAACGTGGATTATCTTTCTTACTTTCTCTTCACCCGCACTACACATCTAGGAATAATCCAACCTTACAACTGTATTTATAAACAGTATAATCAATTATTCTCAGATTTAAAATGATCTGGAGCCCAGCTAAATAGCTTTAACTTCATTAGCCACTTACTATTCTGATAGTATTGTTAGAGAGTATTTAACCTATAAGTAGGGATAACTTTTGAGTGATAAAATACTAGTAGTCGAAGATAGTCGTGCATTCAGAAACTACCTGTACCAGCAATTGACAAACGACGGCTATGAAGTTGCACTGGCTGAATCAGTGGCTGAAGCTAAAGCTATCTTAGAGCAAGAGACGGATTTCTTGTGTGCAGTGCTCGATTACTGCTTACCTGATGGTCAAGATGGCGAGATCATTGATTTGGTACTCGGCTATCAACAAAAAATCATAGTCCTAACCGGCATGTTCAACAACACACTTCGAGAACAAGTACTCGCGAAGGGTGTGATTGATTACATCCTCAAAGACAGCATGTCATCAGTCAGTTATTTGCTTCCTCTGGTTAATCGAATCTCAAATAACCGACACCATAAAGCCTTGGTTGTTGATGATTCTGCTGTAGTTCGTCGATATGTAGTGCAACTTCTTGAGCACCAATATATTCAAACGATTCAAGCGGAAGATGGCGAACAAGCACTAGAGCTTCTCCAAAACGACCCCGACATCACTTTCGTCGTTACCGATCATGACATGCCAAACAAAGATGGCATTTCGATGACCCGCGATATCCGAGTCCATCAAGATCGCAATCAGCTCGCTATTCTTGGCCTATCCGGTAGTGATGACCGAACCATGACAGCTCGCTTCCTTAAAGCGGGCGCCAACGATTTCCTATATAAGCCTTTCAACCAAGAAGAATTTTTCTGTCGTATTCATCAACTACTCGATATGAAAGAGGCCACCAATGAACTGTTTCGTCATGCCAATGAGGATGCTCTGACCGGACTTTGGAACCGTCGTTATCTATTCAATCAAACATGTAAAGGCTGCGAACATCGTAGTATCGCCATGATGGATATCGATTTCTTTAAAAAAGTGAACGATACCTACGGTCATGATGGTGGTGATGCGGTACTCATTGAAGTCGGAAAGATCATCAAAAATCATTTTAAAGATGATCTCGCCGTTCGTTTCGGCGGTGAAGAGTTCTGCATTCAATCATGCAGACCATTTGAAGAATTTGTCGACACGTTAGAATCGATGAGGGTTGCGATACAAAACCAAGAGGTTATCCATGACTCGCAACGGATTAAAGTCAGCATGAGTATCGGAGCAACCGACTTAGTTGGCAGTTTAGATGAGCAAATAAAAGCCGCGGATGAACTGCTTTATACTGCAAAAGAACAAGGCAGGAACCAACTGGTCTTTGCGCGCAACAACATGCAAATCGACTAGTAGAAATTCGTTTTTTTCCGTTTTTAATACCAAGATAAACAGCGAAACCTTAAAACTAAAAAAGCTCAAGACGATAATCTTGAGCTTCTTATTTTAAGAGTATAGATAACTCTATTCCTCTATGACTGTCACCAATTAAGCGATACGGTCTTTACTCCAAGCCGCTTCTTTTTGTTGGCGCTCAGCCAGCTTCTCTTCACGGTAAGCTTCACGTGCTTCACGCTTCTTACGCGCGTCGCAAGGTTCAGGGCAGTTACATACTTTATCAATACCAACAGCACCTAAGCCACCACAGCTACCTTTCACAACTTTCTTTTGGATAATGTAGCCAATTGACATCGCTGCGATTACTGCAAGAAAAACACCAAATGTAATCAGAAATGTATTCATAATTATCTCGCTTACCTTATTTACCTAAGTATGGCTTAAATGCTTCAGAAGCAACTTCTTTAAAGCCATCTGCTGTTTTTACCACCATGAACACAGGGATGTTATGTTGGTTTGCGACTTCCATTCCTTTCTCCTCACCTAAGACCATAAGGCCAGTAGATAAGCCGTCTGCAGTCATTGAAGACGGGTTTAAAACAGTCACAGAAACCACTTTATGATGAAGCGGCTTTCCTGTTTCTGGATTGATAATGTGTGAGTAACGAACACCATCACGTTCAAAATAGTTACGGTAATCACCCGACGTTGCGATTGCCATATCACCCGGTTCGATGATCTCTTGAATGTTGCGTTCATCAACACTTGGCTTCTCGATAGCAATACGCCAGCCCACACTTTCACGGTTTAGGCCTTTCAGACGGATTTCACCACCGACTTCAACCATGTAGTTATGAATACCGATTGAATCAAGATAGTCAGCTACCACGTCAACACCCCAACCTTTTGCGATGGTTGAAAGGTCAACATACAGGTTCGGTAAATCTTTAGTCAGCTTATTGCCTTCAACACTTAGGTGGTAAATGCCCACTTTTGCTTTACGAGCTGCCAGTTCTTCATCTGTTGGCACCACTTCAGGACGAGCTTCAGGACCAAAACCCCACAGGTTAACTAATGGACCAACCGTCACATCCAATGCACCTTCAGTAAGACCGTTCAAACGAATTGCTTCTTTCACAACTGTTGCAGTTTGTTCCGATACTTCGAAAGCATCTGCACCTTTGTGTTGGTTGAAACGGCTCAGCTCTGAATCTTCACGGTAAGTCGACATTTGATCATTCACTTCTTCAAGTAGACGATCGATCTCGGTATGAACTTCTTTAGACTCAGGAAATTCATCGCCATTGATGTACTTAATGTTATAACTGGTCCCCATTGTCGGACCACTTAAATGTACTTGCTCTCTTGCCTGCTCACAGCCCGCAAGAAAAATCAAAGAAGTTAATGCAACAAGCCAAATTCTCACTTGCTTACTCCTGTCTAATGTTGAGGATTTATATAAGGAAAAATAAGAGTGAAAAATAGGTATTTTAAATGCCTTACTCTTTCTTATATAAGCCAGTTTGTTGTCACGAGTAGTCTTAGAAAAACAAATGGCTGACTCGTAAGAGTCAGCCATAATATCAATCACTTAAATGGATTAACCACCGAAGTCATCTAGTAGGATGTTTTCATCTTCTACACCAAGATCTTTCAGCATGCCGATCACAGCCGCGTTCATCATTGGTGGACCACACATGTAGTACTCACAGTCTTCAGGAGCTTCGTGATCCTTCAGGTAGTTTTCGTACAATACGTTGTGGATGAAACCTGTGTAACCGTCCCAGTTGTCCTCAGGTTGAGGATCAGACAGAGCACAATGCCACACGAAGTTTTCGTTCGCAGCTGCTAGACCGTCGAAGTCTTCAATGTAGAACATCTCACGCTTAGAACGCGCACCGTACCAGTAAGACATCTTACGAGTAGAGTTAAGACGCTTAAGTTGGTCGAAGATATGTGAACGCATTGGCGCCATACCGGCACCACCACCGATGAATACCATTTCATTGTCTGTGTCTTTAGCAAAGAACTCACCAAATGGACCAGAAATAGTACATTTGTCGCCTTCTTTAAGAGACCAGATGTATGAAGACATCACACCAGGAGCTACGTCAGGGTTGTTTGGCGGCGGAGTTGCGATACGCACGTTAAGCTTGATGATGCCTTTCTCTTCTGGGTATGAAGCCATAGAGTAAGCACGGATCGAATGCTCTTTAACGATAGACTCGTAACGGAACAAGTTGAACTTATCCCAGTCACCACGGTATTCCTCAGGAATATCGTAATCTGCGTATTTCACGTGATGTGGTTCAGCTTCAATCTGAATGTAACCACCCGCGCGGAACGGAACTTCTTCACCTTCAGGGATAGCTAGAGCCAATTCTTTGATGAAAGTGGCTTCGTTGTTATTCGAGATAACAGTACATTCCCACTTTTTAACACCAAAGATATCTTCGTCTAGTTCAATCTCCATGTCAGTTTTCATAGCAACTTGACATGCTAGACGTTCGCCTTCGCGAGCTTCACCTTTTGTGATGTGATCAAGTTCAGTTGGAAGGATGTCGCCACCACCAGACTTAACTTTTACACGACACTGACCACAAGAGCCACCGCCACCACAAGCAGAAGATACGAAGATACCAGCGCCAGCTAGGGCACCAAGTAGCTTGCTACCAGGTTGAGTAACGATCGCCTTTTCAGGGTCGCCGTTTACAGCAATAGTGATGTCACCTGATGGTACCAGCTTAGATTTAGCGAAAAGAATCACTAGTACTAGAGCCAATACAATAATGGTAAACATCGCTACACCAAGAATAATGCTTTGCATTTGTTATTCCTTATTACTGGGTGCTTACCCTACAGTTGAACACCAGAGAAAGACATAAAGCCTAACGCCATCAGACCAACAGTAATGAACGTGATACCAAGGCCACGAAGACCTGGAGGTACGTCAGAGTACTTCATCTTCTCACGGATACCCGCAAGAGCAACGATAGCTAACATCCAACCTACACCAGAACCGAAGCCGTAAACAACAGATTCAGCAAAGTTGTAGTCACGAGTTACCATGAAAGATACACCACCAAAGATTGCACAGTTAACTGTGATCAGTGGAAGGAAGATACCTAGTGCGTTGTACAAAGGTGGGAAGAAACGGTCTAGAACCATCTCTAGGATTTGTACAAGTGCCGCGATAACACCGATGAATGCGATGAAGTTAAGGAAACTTAAATCGACACCTTCAACAAGCGCGTTTTCTTTCAGGATGTGCGTGTAAACAAGGTTGTTTACAGGAACAGCGATTGTAAGTACTACAACTACCGCAACACCAAGACCAAAAGAAGTTTTAACTTTCTTAGATACCGCTAGGAATGTACACATACCTAGGAAGAAAGAAAGCGCCATGTTTTCGATGAAAATCGATTTAACTAGCAGACTAATATAATGTTCCATGACTACCTTACCCCTTCGCTTCTACTTGTTCTGGTTTGAACACACGAATTGCCCAAATCAAGAAACCAATTAGGAAGAATGCAGAAGGTGCTAGAAGCATCAAGCCGTTTGGCTGATACCAACCACCGTTGCTCACTAGAGGTAGTACTTCCATACCAAATAGTTTGCCAGAGCCTAGAAGCTCACGGAAGAAACCAACAGTGATAAGAACGAAACCGTAACCAAGACCGTTACCAAGACCATCGATTAGAGATGGGATTGGCGCAGACTTCATTGCGAATGCTTCAGCACGACCCATTACAATACAGTTAGTAATGATTAGGCCTACGAATACAGATAGCTGCTTAGAGATATCGTATAGGTATGCTTTAAGCACTTGGTCTACCACGATTACTAATGATGCGATAATTGCCATCTGAACGATGATACGCACACTGTTAGGAATGTGATTACGGATCAAAGAAACGAAGAAGTTAGACAGAGCAGTAACGAACATTACCGCGATAGTCATAACAAATGCTGTTTCTAGCTTAGTGGTTACCGCAAGAGCAGAACACACACCAAGAACCTGTAGCGCGATTGGGTTGTTGTCCAACACCGGCGCTAAGATGCTCTTTTTAATTTCTTTTGCACTAGACATTAGTTCAGACCTCCGTCACGAACTTTTGCTAGGAACGGACCAAAGCCCATATCACCTAACCAGAAGTCAAATGTATGTTGAACACCAACGCTAGTCAGTGTTGCACCAGAAAGGCCATCTACACCGTGCTCAGAACCTTGAGGAGCGCCACCTTTAACAACCTGAATAGCAGGTTTGTGGTTTTCGTCGAATAATTTCTTACCAACGAATTGAGCACGCCAAGTTGGGTTCTCAACTTCACCACCAAGTCCAGGAGTTTCACCTTGCTCGTAGTAAGTGATACCAGAAACAGTGTTGCCATCAGTTTCTACCGCAACGAATGCGTACATCATTGACCATAGACCGTTACCGTGAACAGGGATGATAACTTTAGAAGTTTCAGCGCCATCTTTCACAAGGTATACAGTACCTGTGTTAGCACGACGAAGGATCTTAGCGATGTCATCTTCAGCTGAAAGCTTGATTGACTCAGCAGGATCTTTTGCCGCTTTACGTTGGTCGTATGCAGCAGCATCGCCGTCAACGAAATCGCCAGTAGCGAAATCAACTAGACGAGGTTCGATGTTCTCTGCGTACAGTGCTGGAATATCACCTGCAAGCTCAATACCCGCAACTTCAAGGATCTTAGTTTGCTGATCCAGAACTGCATTAGCTTGCTGCTTAGGTTTAAGAACAACTGCAGCTGTTGAAACGATGATTGAGCACACTAGGCTCAATGCGATAACAACAAACAGCGTCTTTTTAATGCTATCGTTATTACTTGCCATAGCGCGCTAGTCTCCGCTTAATGTTCTTCTCGATTACAACGTGGTCAAACAGAGGAGCAAATAGGTTTGCGAATAGAATCGCAAGCATCATGCCTTCTGGGTATGCAGGGTTAACTACACGGATCATTACACACATTGCGCCGATTAGGATGCCGTACCACCACTTACCATTGTTGGTAAATGAAGCTGATACTGGGTCTGTCGCCATGAAGAACATACCAAATGCGAAGCCACCTAGAACTAGGTGCCAGTGCCAAGGCATGCTGAACATTGCGTTAGTATCAGAACCGATCACGTTAAACAGCGTAGACACAGCAATCATACCGATCATTACACCAGCAATGATGCGCCATGAAGCGATACGCATGTAAACGATCATCGCTGCACCAATCATAAGTGCTAGAGTCGATACTTCACCGATAGAACCTGGGATGTTACCAATGAATGCGTCCATCCAAGTGATTGCTTCACCAGATGTTACGTTCATTAGTGCACTACCGCCGCCTTGAGCCCACTGGCTAAGAGCAGTTGCACCAGAGAAACCATCTGCAGCAGTCCAAACTACGTCACCAGAAATCTGAGCAGGGTATGCAAAGAATAGGAACGCACGGCCAGCAAGTGCAGGGTTCAAGAAGTTACGACCCGTACCACCGAAGATCTCTTTCGCTACAACAACACCGAAGGTAATACCTAGTGCTGCTTGCCATAGAGGAAGTGTTGGCGGAACGATAAGCGCAAATAAGATAGAAGTAACAAAGAAGCCTTCGTTTACTTCGTGCTTACGCACCATACAGAACAGAACTTCCCAGAAACCACCAACGATGAATACCGTTGCGTAGATAGGTAGGAAGTATGTCGCACCAAGTAGCATCTTGCTGCCAACACCTGCATCGGCTCCTAAGGAGGCGCCAAGCATTTCGGTTAGCCAGTAGTGCCAGTTACCACTGATAACAGATGCTAGTTCAGCGCCTGCATACATATGGTTAAGTGCTGCGATAGCTTGGCCACCCGCGTTGTACATACCCCAGAACATTGCTGGGAATACCGCGAACCAAACCATGATCATGATACGTTTTAAATCAACGCTATCACGAACGTGCGAGCTTTTCTTTGTAATAAGACCTGGTGTGTAGAACACAGTCGCTGCTGCTTCGTAAAGCGCAAACCACTTCTCGTGTTTACCACCTGGCTCAAAATGATGCTCGATGTCTTCAAGAAACTTTTTAAGGCCCATGAAAATTACCCTTCCTTCTCAATCGTATCTAGGCATTCACGAAGTAGTTGACCGTACTCGTACTTACCTGGACATACAAAGGTACACAATGCTACATCTTCTTCGTCTAGCTCTAGCGCGCCTAGTGCTTGAGCACTATCAACGTCGCCTGCACATAGATCACGAAGCAGCAATGTAGGTTCCATATCTAGAGGCATTACGCGCTCGTAGTTACCAATTGGAACCATTGAGCGGTCACTACCGTTTGTCGTCGTTGTCATGTTGAACAACTGACCTTTAAACAGGTGACCAAGGAATGAACGAGTAACAGAGAACTTGTTCTTACCAGGCATAGCCCAGCCGAATAGCTCTTTATCACGACCTTCACGTAGAACAGAAACTTGCTGATGGTAACGACCAAGGAAAGCATGTGGACCTGTTGCTTCAGTACCCGTAAGTACAGAACCAGAAATCACACGAACTTCGCCTGGCATTAACTCGCTGTCAGTCAACTCTTCAAGGCTAGCACCAATTTGAGTACGAACTAGACGTGGGTTATTCACCACTGGACCAGCCAGAGAAACAACACGCTCAGAGTAAATCTCACCAGTAAGGAAAAGCTTACCGAATGCGATAACATCTTGGTAGTTAATGCTCCACGCTACATTTTGTGCATTTACCGGGTATAGGTAATGCATATGCGTGCCTGCAAGACCTGCAGGGTGTGGGCCATCAAAAACATGTTCTTCAACGTTAGACTGAGCTGAACGAGGTAAGCTAGTACCTTTTTTACAAACGTACACTTTACCGTTAGTCAGAGTTGAAAGAAGATCTAAACCAGCAACGAAAGCATCAGACTGCTCGTTAATGATTAATTCTGGCTCAGCTGCTAGCGGATTAGTATCCATAGCAGTAACGAAAATAGCCTGAGTTTCAGAATCAACTGCTGGAACCTTGCTGAACGGACGAGTTCGCAAAGCGGTCCATGCGCCAGACTCAACTAACTGAGTTTTAACCGTTTCACGGTCAAGACTTGTTAATTGGCTAGCTTCATAGCTATTGAACGTGATTTGCTCATTGCCTGCTACTTCAATCACTACTGATTGAAGAACACGCTTAGCACCACGGTTTACTTCAATAACTTTACCGCTTGCTGGAGAAGTAAATACAACACCTGGGTTCTTTTTATCTGCAAAAAGAACTTGGCCTTTCTTCACTTCATCACCAACGCGAGCATGCATCGTAGGACGCATACCAACGTACTCTTCGCCAAGCAAGGCGACTTTAGTGATGGACTTACCATCATTAATCACCTGGGATGGAGTTCCTGCGATAGGAAGATCCAAACCCTTCTTTATTGTAATCATACGCACTTGCACTACTTTATCGGGAAAAAGATTCTTTTAATTGCGTAAATTCGGGACGTTTTAAAATCGCCCTTAGACACGACATTACAGTGTCCGGTTCTGGTAAATTCGAGATACCAAAATCGCAACATTACATTAATAAACTCATCACAAAGATTATGTGAGATTTATCAGGTGCCGTATTCTAGCATTTTTTGACAACTTGATGCCATGACCAATAACTTGAATACGGCCTTAATTTGGTGAGATTTGAAGCATATGGACTCTCAAATATGTATAAATTTGACGAGCCGCACAGATAAAATGGCTTTTGAATCGTGTTTTAAACAAGAGATTAATACTCTGTCACAAACTAATATTTTACGAGTTATGTTGAAACACTGTTAATAAAAACATTACTCATTGTGGGTATTTAAAGACGCCTAATTTGACATCAATTTGAGTGATATAAACCCTGAAAACACATCAGCCTGGCGATAAACAAGGCAGCATAGCCACCTCTTCTATCAGTTAGTTTTATTACTTACCACCGCCCATACACATAGGGCTGTCTGGCACGTTATCGAGTTGCTTCATCCATTCATCTTTTGTATAAGTGTGAATAGATAGTGCGTGAATATTATTCGCTAGCTCTTCTGAAAGTGCTTTATTTACCGCTCGATGACGACCAATAAGGCGCAAGCCTTCAAACGCATCGCTGACAACAATCACTTTAAAATGACTCTCAGAACCAGCCGGAACATTGTGCATATAGCTCTCATTGACCACGTTTAAATGACTTGGTGAAAACTCATTGTGCAATTTTGTTTCGATAACTTCTTGGATCATTATGATTCCTTAATAACGTATTGGCATTATCTGTGGGGGAAGTATAAACCCTAACTGGTCGACTGTCTGAGTATTTAATAACGAACGACTTAGGTTTGGTTGAGTTTTTTCTATCTTGTTCAGGCTGCATTTGAGACAATATCTTTGTTATTTCTTACATAAGTATCTCAAGCAATGAAAACCGAACTTACTCTTCTCGATAGAACTTTGACCTTACATCGTTTCCCCAACCGTTCAAATGAAACCCTTCAAGCTTGGGATGCGGGCGACGAATACATTATTACTCACGTTGAAGAGATGAATCTGGAACCTGGCAAACACATCCTGATCATGAACGATAGCTTTGGTGCCCTTTCAGCATGGTTCTCTAAAGATCATGATGTCACCATGATGAGCGACTCGTTTATCTCTCATCGCGGTGCGCTAAAAAACTTGCAGCGCAATCAAAGTAACCGTGTAAACTTCCTGAATACGATGGATGATATTCCACACGGTATCGATCTTGTGATCATGCAACTACCGAAAACAAACCGTCATCTAGTATGGCAATTGAGCCAACTACGCCAAGCGTTGCCAGAAGGCTGCCAAGTCATCGGTGTAAACAAAGTAAAAGATATCCACACATCTACACTTAATATTTTCGAAAAGTATCTAGGTGAAACCAAAACTTCTTTGGCAAAGAAGAAACATCGCTTGGTTTTCTCTTCACCAAATTGTCAGCCGATTCAAACGGTCGAACCTTTTGTTGAATGGGATGTAGACGGTGAAGATATTCGCCTGAAAAATTTACCGAACGTTTACTCAGGCGAGGCACTCGATCAAGGCGCTCGCTATATGCTAGAGCACATCCCACAAGATCCTGAACTGCGTCATATCATCGACCTAGGCTGTGGCAACGGAGTATTGAGTATAAAAGCCGGGCAATTAAACCCACAAGCACGTATCACTTGTGTAGATGAAAGCTTTATGGCCGTAGAATCAGCGCGTCAAAATATTAAGGATAACCTTGGCGAAGAAGGTAATTTCCAGTTCATCGCCAATAACTGTTTAGATGGTTTTAAGAAAAACAGCACTTACTTAGTTATGTGCAACCCTCCGTTCCACCAACAGCAAGCGATTACTGATCACATTGCATGGCAAATGTTCTGTGATGCAAAGCATGTTCTTAGCAACGGAGGCAAATTAATTGTTATTGGTAACCGACACCTCGGATACGATGTCAAACTAGCAAGACTATTTGGTGAAGCAAACGTTGAAACGCTTGAACTAAACCAGAAATTTGAGATATTACAAGCAACAAGAGAACCTGCGAATTTTAATAAATAAGCAGAAACGACGTCACAAGAATTTAAGATACCGAGCTCCTGGTGTGAATTTAGAAAGGATAAAGGAATGAAAAAACTGATTTTGGCTGCTTCTATTTTGGCTTTGACAGCATGTTCAGCCCCTCAGAAAGAACAGATCAACGTAATGCCAGAAGCTTCACTAAGCTCAAGCAACCTTGTACAAGGCAAAACATACACACTAACCAGTAAAGATGTTCGTGCCGCTCAATATGTTGCATTGGTTGATAGTGGCCGTTCAAACATTCAGCCAATTCACGCTAAGCAAAACATGCGAATTTCTCTAGAAAACGCTATTGCTCAACAGTTAGAGTCTCAAGGTTTTCGTGCAAGCGTAAACAGTGAAAACTCGATTGTTTTAGAGATTCAAGAAGCTCTCGTTACTGTCAAGCACACCATCATGGAAAACCAAATGGACGGTAAAGTGACTCTTGAAGTCACCGCTGAAACGCCGGAAGGTAAGCTAGTTAAGACATTCAATGGTACCGCTGTTCGCACTGGTGCATTGAGTGCATCAAACGACGACATCTCAATGGTGCTTAACGATGTCATTAACTTGGTACTTACTGAAATCGCTAATGACCAAGAGCTGCAAACTTACATGAAGGAACGTTTCTAATGGGGCGCATTCTATCTTCTATCGCATTAATGCTGGTGAGCGTGAGTGTTTGGGCTGGACCGAAAGTAAGCGTAGAAACGACATTAGGCGGCTTCACTATCGAGCTAAACCAAGAGCAAGCACCGGTTAGTGTTGATAACTTTCTTAAATATGTTGCTGATGGTAGCTACGAAGGTACTCAGTTTCACCGTGTGATCCCGGGCTTTATGGCTCAGGGTGGTGGCTTCGATCAAGATATGAAGCAATTAGCAACTTATGCTCCTATCAAGAATGAAGGCAGCAATGGCCTGAAGAATGATACTGCAACGATCGCAATGGCTCGCACCAATGCACCAGATTCTGCAACTCGCCAGTTCTTCATTAACTTTGCAGACAACGATTTCTTAAACGCTAAAGGTGGCAATCCGGGTTACGCTGTATTTGGTAAAGTAACCGATGGTTTTGAGGTTGTTCAGAAGATGGCAACCATTCCAACCAAGCGAATGGGCCGCATGTCAGACATTCCTGTCGACCCTATCGTCATCACTAAAGTGACCCTTCTTAAGTAATCCAATGTAACGCCCTTATTATTGAGGGCGTTTTCTATACAAGGACGCCCCATGTCATCAGGCACTCCCTCTCTTTCTTGGATGCAAACTTTCCGCAGCTACCTAGATAAACGTCTACTTTGGGTGTTTATGCTCGGTTGTTCAAGTGGCTTCCCATGGGTTCTGATTGGATCCAACATGTCTGGTTGGCTAAAAGATGCCGGTTTAACTCGTGCTGCGATCGGTTATTTCGGCAGTGTGTTTGCTGTCTATGCTATTAACTTTCTATGGGCACCGTTGGTAGATCGAGTCAAACTACCCGTTTTACATGCGATATTAGGCCAACGACGCAGTTGGATCTTTTTCTGCCAAACCATTGTTTTAATCGGCACCTTATTCATCGCAGGCGTCAATCCCGCAGAGAATTTGGCGTTTACCTCAATGTTGGCGCTCGCTATTGCCATTGCCTCAGCTACGCAAGATATCGCGATTGATGCATTTCGTATTGATACCTTCCCAAAATCCGAAGCATCAAAACTGCCGCAAGCTTCTGCAATGGCGGTAATTGGTTGGTGGACGGGGTATTCTCTACCAGGCTATCTCGCCTTTATTAATGCAGACTCAATCGGTTGGAATGGCGTGTATTACGGAATGGCAGGTGTCGTTGTTGTATTAATGCTGTTTACTCTTTTTGTCGGAGAGCCAAACACACAGCGTGAAGCCCTACAAGAGCAAGCACAGCAGCGTCACAACAGAGTTGTCGGTTCAAAAGTCGTCGCTTGGTTCAGCGTTACAGTGCTAGAACCGTTTTATGATTTCTTCAAACGAAACGGAGTTCAAGTTGCCATCACCCTTCTACTGTTTGTGTTCCTATTTAAGATAGGTGAAGCCTTCTTGGGTAGAATGTCTATCACCTTCTATAAAGAGATAGGTTTCAGTAACGAACAGATCGGTCATTACTCCAAATTAATTGGTTGGGGAGCAACCATATTCTTCACTTTGGTAGGCAGTGTCTTCAATGTGAAATTTGGCATTGTACGCGGACTGATGATCGGTGGTGTGGCAATGGCAGCAAGTAATCTAATGTTTGCGTGGATCGCTCAGACAGGCCCGAGTGAAACCTTGTTCTTGGCAACGATCATTGTCGACAACTTCACGACCGCCTTTTCGACAGTAGCCTTTGTCTCTTTCTTAACGTTATTAACTGGGCAGGCCTTCTCTGCAACCCAATATGCATTACTCGCATCCTTGGGTAACTTCGGTCGCACCACACTGGCTTCATTCAGTGGTGAGTTGGTTGATTACCTCAATGACTGGTCAACCTTCTTTATACTTACTGCTCTCATGGTGATACCAAGTTTGATCATGCTCTATTCGTTGCGCCACTTTTTCACTGATTTATTAGACAAAGCGAAAAACAACCACGAATAAAAGAAAAAGAAAGCAAAACAGAAGAGGGGAGCATTGAGCTACCCTCTTCTCTTTTCTCTTTTCTATTTTCTATTTTCTATTTGCAGACGCTTAACGGATTAATCTGTGGTTTCACGTACTATTAAGTTAAATCCCGTTCCCATCGAATCATCAATCGCCACAACTTGATACACAACACCGTTAACTAAGGTCGCAGGCGCGGAGTCAATAGCAACAGTAGATGGATCGCCAGCCACAGTAATCGTCACGTAGTAAGTTCCTGCTGCTACATAAATACCATTCACGTAATCTTTGAATTTCACATTACTCAACGCAGGCGTACTTCCAGAAATTCCCACGTTCTCGGTTAAGTAAATATCAACCGAAGCTGCTATTGGATTAGCCGCTGCATGAGTAATGTTCAATACCGCACTAGTCGCAACAGGACGGCGATTCTCAGGCACTACTAGCGCTTCCAAATTGAGAGGACTTACCGTCCCCACGGCATAGATGCTGTAATCCATTCCGGTAAACACCGCTAAACCGTCAACATCAATGAATGTTGGAGAGGTGGTTGCTGTTTCATAAATATCGATATCGTAACTGCCTGCTGCCAAATCTAAGAAGCCACGAACTTCTTTAAACATTAGAGCATCAAGAGGAGCAAACTTAGCCGAGTTTACAAACACATCCACAGAGGGTGCACCATCAACTAAATGCCCTACTCTCACTTCTGCAGATTCTGCCATGTCGTAAATTATAGATGAACTTTTGCCATCCATTACCATCAGCTTCACCGGAGACGTGCTGGTTGAATCCGCTCTTGGAACTGCCGCAATAGTTAACTCGCTACCGCCAGACAGAGTGATTTCACCAGAGTCAAAAGCAATAGCACTTCCACTCACGGTTTCTAATCTCACACGATATTGACCAGCAGGAATATTGAGCACATCGGTAAATCCTTTGTATCCCAAAGTTCCGATCGGTGCGCCTAGAGGATCATTCGGTGCTGTAACGTACAGATTCACATCACCAACTCCAGTTGCCGCGTGAACAACTTGCACATCCAAACTCGAACTCGTCGCCGTGCCTGCTGCAGGTCGTGTCACAACGAGAGCCTCAACTGGGTTGTTGGAAGCGTCAGCATCACCGACCACCATCACCGTGTAATCTAAATCACCGCTTAAATCGAACTGGCTTGGCGGAATCACTGTCGCCAAACCATCTCCGGGGAGTTGAACATCGACCTGTAGAGTTGTCAGGCCTTGATTGACCGAGGTATATCCAGACGCCTGAGCATAATCAACCCCAGTCCAACGAGCCTGACTATTAACTAACACATTAGCTAGTGGAGCATCTGGCGATGCGTGAACAGCTTGCAGCTGGGTGGTTGGTTGATCGTCATCATTACACCCTACAATGAATAGGGCTGACATCGCTACAGCAAGTATAGGTGAATATTTCATTGGTCTTCTCTCCAAAAAGTTCGACCAGTTCGTCACACAGAAGATAAGCTCAGGAGCATATCTTTAAATGTTGCCTCAAAATTGGTGCAATGAACGGTCTCAATATTGTCAGCGATGAAAAAAACAACCAGGGTTAAAAGTCAGGTTAGTCATCACATGAATTGTTCATCAATTGATTCAAACTTCAGTACGGAGTTGCTTGGAAATGGATCAAAGGCAGGATCGAAACGTTCGCTGAGTTAGGTGTTTTTTTACGAGAAAACGCTTAGAAAGAAATACTGTTGATTTTGATATGCATGTCACGATTTTTGGTAGAATCGTTTGCTTAGAGCGGTATTTCACCAATTTATACACAAAATAATCGAATTACACAAAATCAATAGAAGTAGGAATTCATCAAGATGCATAGCAACATTAAAGTTCCATCATTTAGATCGTTAGTGTGATCGCGCTCACCATAATAATCATAGTTTTCACTCTGTCTCACTTTTATTTGAGAACAAAATCGCTATTATGCTCGGCATTCGGACATATAAACACGCACGGATTAGCGGGTTACTTATTTCAAACATAGAGAGTTCCATTATGCGTAAATCACTTTTAACTCTTGGCCTACTTGCAGCAGCTTCTGCTCCAGTAATGGCGGCTGATTATTCTGACGGCGATACTCACAAAAATGATTACAGCTGGATGCAGTTTAATATCATGCACACTATCGATGAGAAGCCTCAAGACAAAGATCATACTTATCTTGAAATGGAGTTTGGTGGACGCTCTGGTATCTTCGATCTTTACGGTTACATTGATGTATTCAACCTAACTAACGATAGCGGCAGTGATAAAGCAAAAGACGATCAGCTGTTTGTTAAATTTGCACCTCGTATGTCTATCGATGGCCTGACTGGCAAAGACCTTTCTTTTGGCCCAGTACAAGAACTATACGTAGCAAACTACACAACTATTGATGGCAAAGCTGACGGTGGTTACGCAACTAAAACAGGTATCGGTTCAGACGTAATGGTACCTTGGTTTGGTAAAATGCAATTCAACCTTTACGCTACGTACGATCTAAATGCGAAAGATTGGAACGGTTACCAATTTTCTACAAACTGGTTTAAACCTTTCATGAACTTCGAGAACGGCTCATTCATTGCTTACCAAGGTTACATTGACTACGAATTTGGTCGTGATAGTTCATACAACCAGTCAAGCAATGGCGGCTCTATGTTCAATGGTATTTACTGGCACAATGACCAATTTGCTGTAGGTTACGGTCTTAAATTGTACCAAGATGTATACGGTCTAAGAGATGGTGCTCTACTGGATCCGAATAAACCACAAATTGGTGAATTCTCTACTTCAGGCGTAGGTCACTACTTCGCTGTAACTTACAAGTTCTAATCGAACTTCTAATAAAGTTTCCAAAATGGCACCCTCAGGTGCTAATGCCGATCAGTTAGA
>NZ_JBFRQW010000038.1:0-21715 GCF_041472735.1 Vibrio sp. 10N.261.46.E11 | reverse complement strand
CTAATCCGCGATGAACCATAAAAAAGGCTCTTACCATTATCACTTTCTTGCGAAGGATAAAGGTAAGAGCCTTTTCTGTTTTTCCCTCTATATAAAGAAGAGATAAAAACAAAGAAGAGAAAAAACGGATTAGTTTAAGCGGTTACGATCGTTGTCATCGTCTTTCTTCTCAAATTCACCCTCAAAGGTGTTGCCGTCTTTTGATTGATCTGATGGGTCGCGATTGAATGGGTCTTGTCCAAATGGACTCTGACCAAAACCAGCCTGTCCACCCGCATGGAAACCGCCAGACATATTGGTCACCACCATTTTTTCCATCATTTTCTTAGCAATCATCGCTCTTGGTGCTGGTAGCAATACCAACATACCGAGTGCGTCCGTCATAAAGCCAGGAGTCAGCAGCAATACACCTGCAACCGCAAGCATCACGCCTTCAAGAATCTGCTGTGCTGGCATTTCGCCTTGTTGTAATCGACCTTGCACAGACATAAGTGTTTGAATGCCTTGGCTACGAACCAGTGAGGCACCAACAAATGCAGTAATCAAAACCAACGCAATAGTTGGCCACAATCCTAAGAAGCCACCAACTTGAATAAATAGCCCAATCTCAATGATGGGTACGAAGATAAATAGTAATAATAAGATAGGAAACACACGCCCTCCTTTGTTGCATTCAGTTTACGCTGAAAGCCCTATCAATCTCAAATTTATCCTGTAAATAAGCGTGTTTATTGACCGAGAATAACTTTGCAAAATATTGACGAAACAAAAGCGAAAAAGGTGATCAACTTAATATTTTTATGCGCTAAGTACAGTATCATGTGCCACATAAGTCAGGACGGATTTATCAGCCCAATATTCTAGCGAACGGAGTATTTGCACACAGAATAGGCTAATAACTAACTATATAATCAGAATAATTCTCTAAGGATCCTGTTATGGCTACTCTATCAGAAGCACAAGTTGATGCTCCTCAAGCTACTCGTCTCGAAGAAGATCTTTTAGGTCAACGTCATGTTCCGGCTGATGCTTACTACGGCATCCACACTCTACGCGCAGTTGAAAACTTCAACATCTCAAATGTAACGATCTCAGATGTACCTGAATTCGTTCGCGGTATGGTTATGACAAAGAAAGCGGCGGCTTTAGCAAACAAAGAGTTAGGTGTAATTCCTAGCGAAGTGGCTAAATACATCATCCAAGCTTGTGACCTAATTCTAGACACGGGTAAGTGCATGGATCAGTTCCCATCAGACGTTTTCCAAGGTGGTGCTGGTACTTCTGTAAACATGAACGCGAACGAAGTTGTTGCGAACGTGGCACTTGAGCTTATGGGCAAAGAAAAAGGCCAATATGAGTTCATCAACCCGAACGACCATGTAAACCGTAGCCAATCTACAAACTGTGCTTACCCAACTGGCTTCCGTATCTCTGTTTACAACAGCGTACTAAAACTGATCGACGCGATTGAATACCTAAAAGGTGCATTCGAGCTTAAGAGCCAAGAATTCAACACAATTTTGAAGATGGGTCGTACTCAACTTCAAGATGCAGTTCCAATGACGGTTGGCCAAGAGTTTCACGCTTGGGCTGTAACCATCAATGAAGAAATCAAAAACCTAGAATACACATCAAAGCTACTGCTTGAAGTTAACCTAGGCGCAACAGCTATCGGTACTGGTCTGAATGCAGCTCCTGGCTACCAAGGCCTAGCAGTTAAACACCTAGCAGAAGTAACGGGCCTTGAGTGTGTAGCGGCTGAAGATCTTATCGAAGCAACGTCTGACTGTGGCGCATACGTAATGACGCACGGTGCACTTAAACGTCTAGCGGTTAAACTGTCTAAGATTTGTAACGACTTACGTCTTCTTTCTTCAGGCCCACGCACTGGCTTCAACGAGCTAAACCTACCTGAACTGCAAGCGGGTTCTTCAATCATGCCTGCTAAAGTAAACCCAGTTGTACCTGAAGTAGTAAACCAAGTTTGCTTTAAAGTTCTAGGTAATGACAACACGGTTTCTTTCGCAGCAGAAGGCGGTCAGCTTCAATTGAACGTAATGGAACCTGTTATCGCACAAAGCATGTTTGAGTCTTTAGACATCCTAACAAACGCATGTGTGAACCTACGCGACAAGTGTGTAGACGGCATTACTGTGAACAAAGAAGTGTGTGAATCTCACGTATTTAACTCTATCGGTATCGTCACTTACCTAAACCCATACATTGGCCACCACGAGGGTGATGTTGTTGGTAAGATCTGTGCTGAAACAGGTAAAAGCGTTCGTGATGTGGTTCTAGAGCGCGGGTTATTAACCGAAGAAGAACTTGATGACATTTTCTCTGTTGAAAATTTGATGCATCCTCAGTATAAAGCAAAACGCTACGAATAACGTTAGCGAAAAAGGGCTCCAAACGGAGCCCTTTTTTAGGCTCCAATACGGTTAACCATGTTAATTTTGTGGATTTCTATTGGTTGCACTTTTGCGAAATAGAATCTAAACCATAGAACTATTATGTGAACATTCCAGTGGCGAATGTTCACATAATAAAATCTAAAATGAGGTGTTACTTATGATTGCAGTAGAACTATTTGTCGTCCTGCTCTTTATCTTTTTGGGGGCCAGAATTGGCGGTATCGGTATTGGTTTTGCCGGTGGTGCTGGTGTTATTGCCCTTTCACTGATTCTTGGCGTTCCAACAAGCCAGTCTTTCATCCCGATCGACGTAATCTTGATCATCATGTCGGTTATCACCGCAATTGCTGCTATGCAGGTTGCTGGCGGTATGGACTGGTTGGTACAAATTGCAGAAAACTTTTTGCGTAAACACCCTGAACGCATCACCTTTTACGCGCCGATTGTGACCTTTGTAATGACACTAATGGCCGGTACTGGTCACACAGCATTCTCTACGCTTCCTGTAATCGCAGAAGTAGCGAAAGGCCAAGGTGTTCGTCCTTCTCGTCCACTGTCTATCGCAGTTGTTGCCTCTCAAATTGCTATCACAGCTTCGCCAATCTCGGCTGCCGTTGTCGCTTTCGCAGCAATGCTGGCACCCTTTGGTGTTGATTACCTAACGCTATTGATGGTTTGTATCCCAACAACCTTCATCGCTTGTATGGTTGGTGCGGTTGTTGCTAACTACATGGGTAGCGAACTGAAAGACGATCCTGTTTACCAAGAACGTCTAGAGAAAGGTCTAATCAAACTGGCGACAGAAGAGAAACGTGAAATTCTACCAACAGCGAAGAGAGCAACGTACATCTTCCTAGCAGCGATTGGTTTCGTGGTTTGCTACGCAGCGGCTATCTCTAGCTCTGTTGGCCTAATTGAAAACCCAGCGCTTGGTCGTAACGAAGCGATCATGTCTGTGATGCTAGCAGCAGCAGCGGCTATCGTGATGTTCACTAAGATTGATGCTGCGAAGATTTCTTCAGCGCCAACATTCCGCTCTGGTATGACAGCTTGTGTTTGTGTACTTGGTGTAGCTTGGTTAGGTTCAACGTTTGTAAACGCACACGTTGCTGAGATCAAAGACGTAGCAGGTGCTCTACTGGCTGACTACCCATGGATGCTGGCTCTTGTTTTGTTCTTCGCTTCTATGCTGCTTTACTCTCAAGGCGCAACAACAGTTGCACTAATGCCAGCAGCTCTAGCGATTGGCGTAGCACCACTAACAGCCGTGGCTTCTTTTGCTGCAGTAAGTGCACTGTTCGTACTTCCAACTTACCCTACGCTACTGGCAGCGGTTGAGATGGATGACACAGGCTCAACGCGTATTGGTAACTACGTTTTCAACCACCCATTCTTCGTTCCTGGAGTGGTAACAATCAGTACAGCGGTTGCACTCGGCTTCGCATTTGGCGGCCTATTCATCTAGTAATCACTAATGTTCTAAACTAAAAAAGGAAGCTTCGGCTTCCTTTTTTGTTTTCTGCTCAATGTGTTATTTGATACACGTCAAATAACCGTTATAAAATTCAAAAACCAACCAAAAATAAAGTTTGAATAAAATTCCAGGATTATTCAGGCCATTAATTAGGAATGCCTACCCAGTCAATCTCCCTTTGATTTACCGTTATCCCCATCGAATATTAATCCAAGCTAACTAACCAAAAAACCTTGCCAATTTTCTGCCATTTTTCAGCCCTTTCATTAGCCATTATTTTTGTGAACAGCACCAAACTTAAATACTGACGTAAGGAATAAAATAGCCACAGATAAATTAAATCTATTTCATTCGGATTGGTAAATATAAAACATAAAGGTTTAGAATCGATAACGTCATATAAATAAAAACTCTATAAGAGCAATAAATTTATATCGTCAAACATCTGATAAATGTCTCTGTATTTACAATCTATAAATCATTAGTCGCTAATTCACATCAATTCTATTTAGGATGATGTAAGGAGATTGCCATGACTACCGAAACTATTCAAAAGGAAGAAAAAGGTGGCTTTTTTTCTAACTTTAAATTCCCTTCTGCTTACACCATTTTATTCCTACTTATTGCCACAGTTGCACTTCTAACTTGGATTGTTCCAGCAGGCCAATACGACCGAGAAATGAACGATGAGCTAGGTCGAGAAGTACCTATCGCTGGCACTTACAAAGCGACTGATGGTAACCCACAAGGTGTTGTTGACGTACTGATGGCTCCAATCGATGGTTTCTACGATCACAACAGCTATGAAGCTGCTGCGATTGATGTGTCACTGTTCATTCTAGTTATCGGTGGCTTCCTTGGCCTAGTAACGAAAACCGGTGCAATCGATGCCGGTATCGAACGTGTAACCGCTCGTCTTGAAGGACGAGAAGAGTTGATGATTCCAATACTGATGGCATTGTTTGCCGCTGGCGGTACCGTCTACGGCATGGCGGAAGAATCACTACCATTCTATACATTGCTAGTACCTGTAATGATGGCCGCTCGCTTTGACCCACTAGTGGCAGCAGCAACCGTTCTACTGGGCGCTGGGATTGGTACTTTAGGTTCTACTATTAACCCATTCGCGACGGTTATTGCGGCAAACGCAGCGGGTATCCCTTTCACTGACGGCATAGTTTTACGCGTTATGATGCTAGTTATCGGCTGGGTTATCTGTGTTGGCTATGTCATGCGCTATGCAAAAATGGTGCGTGCAGACCAATCCAAATCAATCGTTTACGATAAATACGAAGAAAACAAAGCACACTTCCTTGGAAACCAAACTGGTGAGCTTCTTGATTTCACAACAACCCGTAAAATCATTCTAACTATCTTCGCAGCTTCATTCGGTGTAATGATTTACGGTGTATCCGTTGCTGGTTGGTGGATGGCCGAAATCTCTGCAATGTTCCTAGGTTCAACAATTCTTATCGGCTTGATTGCCCGCATGAGTGAAGAAGAGTTCACAACTAGCTTCATTGATGGTGCTCGTGATCTACTGGGCGTTGCGCTTATCATAGGTATAGCACGTGGTATCGTCGTCATAATGGACCGCGGTATGATCACTGATACAATCCTCTTCTCTGCTGAACAAATGGTGACTGGTCTTTCTTCAGTAATCTTTATTAATGTAATGTTTTTCCTAGAAATTTTACTTTCATTCCTAGTGCCGTCATCTTCTGGTCTAGCGGTACTCACCATGCCAATCATGGCTCCTCTAGCTGACTTTGCTGGCGTAGGACGTGAACTAGTAGTAACCGCTTACCAATCTGCATCAGGTTTGGTTAACTTAATCACTCCAACCTCAGCAGTAGTTATGGGGGGGCTTGCTATTGCTCGTGTCCCTTATGTGCGCTGGGTGAAATGGGTAATGCCATTGATCGGTATCTTAATGGTGTTCTGCATTGCTGTACTAAGTATTGGTGCGCTTATCTAAAACCTACACACCACCTTCTCGTTCAAAGCCGCTTTCTTAGCGGCTTTTTTGTTGCTATCGCCCTCAGAACCAGTCCCCAAAACAACCTCACGAGCTGCACACACTCTATTTAAAGCCTCTCTATAGCCAACCTCATCAGCCAACCTTAAACAATCTAAGGACACCTTCGACAAAGCGTAAATCAACGTTTTAATATTGATGTTAAGGCTAATAAAAAACAATCCATTCCTCTCCATTATGTTTATAAAAATATTTAGTCATTTATTAACGCTAATTATATTTAAAGTTATTCACCCTGTAATAACCAAAGGGGAAATAAAAGCCATTTTTATAGAAAACCAACTTTAAACACCCCATTTCAAAATGTGATCACAACAGCTTTATTCGCATTTACTTTGTTAATAAATAATTAATTTCACATCCAAAATTAAATATCTAAATAGAAACTTTGCATACTTCCAAGCTAAGTACATTCTTATCAATAAAACTATTATGCATATAATCCCTAACAATTTTGATTCTAGTAAGGTTCATCAAAAAAGCGTGCATAAAGTTCCCTAACAGCTAACTATTTAGAATGTAATCGTCATGGCTAAAAGTGCATAAAGTTTGTTAAAACCCTTAATTTTAAAGGGCTGCGGGATAAAAAACGATTTGTGATAGATCTCTAAGAATACCTGAGTAGCAGGCGTAATATTAATTCCAGACAAGAGATATGAATAAAATAATTCATTATTCTCCACTGAAAATAAATAATTACTCTTAGCGATAAAAGTAATTCAAATATATAAGAGAGAGACGATCATGAGTAAGTTCTATGTAGGTTCTGAAATAGGTCAATTGCGCCGCGTTCTAGTTCACCGCCCAAGACGCGCACTGACTCACCTAACACCCTCTAACTGTCACGATTTACTATTTGATGACGTACTGGCTGTTGAGCGCGCAGGTAAAGAGCATGACGCATTTACTAAAACGCTACGTGATCAGGGTGTTGAAGTTCTTCTTCTTACTGACCTACTAGCAGACACACTAGCAGTGCCAGAAGCGAAAGACTGGCTACTAAGCTGCCAGGTATCTGATTACCGTTTGGGTAAAACATTCGCTAATGATGTGCGCTGCTACTTGGGCGACTTACCAAACTTAGAGCTAGCAAAAATCCTAACGGGCGGTCTGTCTTACGCTGAAATGCCAATGAAATCATCTTCAATGATGCAAGGCATGCACGCACCAACCGACTTCATTATCGAACCTCTACCAAACCACCTATTTACTCGTGACACATCTTGCTGGGTATACGGTGGCGTATCTATCAACCCGATGGCGAAACCTGCTCGTCAACGTGAAACAAACCACGTTCGCGCTATTTACCGCTGGCACCCAACATTCGCAGGCGAAGACTTCATTAAATACTTCGGTGATGAAGAAAACATCAACTACGACAACTCAACAATCGAAGGTGGTGACGTTCTTGTTCTCGGCCGTGGCGCGGTTCTTATCGGTATGTCTGAGCGTACAACAGCACAAGGTGTTGAACACTTAGCGTCTAGCCTATTCAAACACGGTCAAGCGACACAAGTTATCGCAATGCAGCTACCAAAACACCGTTCTTGCATGCACTTAGACACCGTGATGACTCACATGAACGAAGATACGTTCTCTGTTTACCCTGAAGTGGTAAGTAAAGACGTGCAGTGCTGGAACCTAACTGGCGATGAGTCAGGCGCAGTAAAAGTGAAAGAAGAAGGCTACTTCGTAACCGCTATCGAGAAAGCACTTGGCGTAGACAAGCTAAACCTAATCACAACGGGTGGCGACAACTTCCATGCAGAACGTGAGCAGTGGAATGATGCAAACAACGTTCTAACGGTTAAACCTGGCGTCGTTATTGGCTACGAAGGCAACACATACACCAACGAAAAATACGACAAAGCAGGCATCACGGTTCTTCCGATTCCAGGAGACGAACTTGGTCGCGGTCGCGGTGGTGCACGCTGCATGAGCTGCCCAATTGAGCGTGATGGTATCTAATCACTAAGACGAAACGGCCAAGTTGAACGATCTTAAATAATCTCAACTTGGCCAAAATGAGAGAACACAATTATGACTAAGCAAACTGTTGTTGTTGCACTCGGCGGTAATGCCCTACTTCGTCGCGGTGAGCCGTTAGAAGCCGATGTTCAACGCCGTAATATTGAAACGGCTGTTAAAACCATCTCTGAAATCGCGAAAGTGTACAACGTGGTTCTAGTGCACGGTAATGGTCCACAAGTTGGCTTACTTGCTCTGCAAGGTTTGGAGTACAAAAAAGTAAACCCGTATCCATTGGATGTATTGGGCAGTGAGACTCAAGGCATGATCGGCTACATGCTGATGCAAGAGTTCAAAAACTACCTGCCTGACCGCAACATCTCATGCATGTTGACGCAAATGACGGTTGATCCAAATGATCCTGCATTTGCCGATCCAACTAAGCCTATTGGTCCGATCTACGAAGAAGCAGAAGCGCGTGAATTGGCAGAGAAGTTCCACTGGATCGTAAAACCTGACGGCAAACATTTCCGTCGCGTAGTGCCAAGCCCACGCCCTACAGGCATTGTTGAACATGAAGCGATCACCCAGCTAATCGAGGCAGGTCACCTTGTAATTTGTACTGGCGGTGGTGGCATCCCAGTGAAAAAAGAAAGTGGCAAATTAGTCGGCGTTGAAGCGGTTATCGATAAAGACATGTCTGCGGCTTTCTTGGCAAAACAATTAAATGCGGATGCACTGCTTATTCTGACTGATGCGGACGCTGTTTATCTTGATTGGGGCAAACCGACTCAACACGCACTGCGCAGCACTACACCAAGTGAACTGGCGAAGTTTACATTTGATGCAGGCTCAATGGGGCCAAAAATTGAAGCATCGTGCGAGTTCATTCAGCAAGGCGGCAAAGTAGTGGGTATCGGCGCACTCGAAGATGGTTTGCAAATCCTGCAAGGCCAAGCGGGCACCAATATCACCAAAGGTTAATGCACTAGCGAGCTTTATCATCTTGAAAAACTTAAAGCTTGAGAAGCTTAAGTCTTGAAAGCTTTTAAATCTTGCGAAAACAGAATCAAACGAAACAAACAAAACCGAACAACTTTAACTAAAAATTGAATCGCGCTTTCTTGAATTTTATTTCCCTGTAACAAGGAAGCGCCTAAATCTAAGAAGGAATACATCATGGCTTTTAACCTACGCAATCGTAACTTCCTAAAACTACTAGATTTCACTCCACGCGAAATTCAACACTTGTTAGATCTTTCTATGGAGCTAAAAAAAGCGAAGTACAACGGTTACGAACAGCCAACACTGACTGGCAAAAACATTGCGCTTATCTTTGAAAAAACCTCAACTCGTACTCGCTGTGCATTCGAAGTAGCGGCATTCGACCAAGGTGCTCGAGTTTCTTACTTAGGCCCATCTGGCTCTCAAATTGGCCACAAAGAATCAATGAAAGACACCGCTCGCGTTCTAGGCCGTATGTACGATGGCATCGAATACCGCGGCTTTGGTCAAGAAATCGTTGAAGAGCTAGGCGCTTACGCTGGCGTTCCTGTATGGAATGGCCTGACTGACGAATTCCACCCAACACAAATCCTAGCTGACTTCCTAACTATGACGGAATACGGCCGTGGCAAGCAACTGCATGAAATCAAGTTTGCTTACCTAGGTGATGCTCGCAACAACATGGGTAACTCTCTAATGGTTGGCGCTGCGAAAATGGGCATGGACATTCGCCTTGTTGCTCCAAAGCAATTCTGGCCAGAAGAAGAGCTATTAGCTCAATGTCGTGAAATCGCAGAACACACTGGCGGCAAAATCACGCTAACAGAAGATGTTCAAGAAGGCGTGCAAGGTTGTGACTTCCTATACACCGACGTTTGGGTATCAATGGGCGAAGCGAAAGAAGCATGGGCTGAGCGTATCAACCTAATGATGCCTTACCAAGTCAACATGGACATGATCAAAGCAACAGGCAACCCACATGTGAAATTCATGCACTGCCTACCTGCTTTCCACGGCGAAGATACAACTGTCGGCAAACAGCTTGCTGCTGAATATCCGCAGCTTAAAGATGGCGTAGAAGTGACAGATGAAGTGGTTGAGTCTGAATACTCTATCGTGTTCGATGAAGCAGAAAACCGCATGCACACCATCAAAGCAGTAATGGTTGCGACATTAGGCAGCTAATTACCTAAGAAACTAAGAAACTAAGAAACTAAACAGTTAAGACGTTAAAAATTAAGAAGCTAGGCACTCACTTGTTCGAAATACGTTGATAAGTTAAGTGCAATGACAGGGAAATGCGGGTGGCGTTCTTGGGATTTTGACCTTGAATAAAACTCGCATTTTTTTTCATGCGGTTGAAGAGATAATTTCCTGAAAAAACCTGTAAGTCTCAGCCCCAACAAAGACTTAAATGGGAGTTTAAAATAGACGTAATCTCGCATAAAAATCCATTAAATGAATACTTTACAGAAAGTATTGCATGGCCTTTTTATCTGAGTATAATCCTCCGCAATTTGTCTTAAGAGAGCAAAAAATGAACCGCAATTTTTTCGCACATGATTGTCAACCAATACGCCTTAGAACGGCGTTGGTGTCATTTTTATTTTGCTCTATTGATCATTTCGAAGCCTCCTATTTTTAGGGGGCTTTTTTTTGTCCGCAATTTGACTGTATGCATAGAAAAAGGAAGACCCGTTATGGCGCATTCGTTATTTAACAAGCACATCATCTCCATTCCAGAGCTATCTCGTGATGAACTGGAGCTTATCGTCGATACTGCAGCAAGGCTCAAGGCAGAACCAAACCCTGAGCTGCTGAAAAATAAAGTCGTTGCGAGCTGCTTCTTTGAGCCTTCAACTCGAACTCGCCTCTCATTTGAAACCGCAGTTCAACGCCTTGGCGGCACAGTCATCGGCTTTGATAATGGCGGCAACACATCGCTGGCGAAAAAAGGCGAAACACTTGCCGATTCCGTTCAAGTTATTTCATCTTACGTGGATGCCTTTGTGATGCGTCACCCACAAGAAGGCGCAGCACGTTTGGCCTCTGAATTTTCTAACGGTGTGCCAATTGTGAATGGTGGCGACGGTGCAAACCAACACCCAACGCAAACCTTATTGGATCTGTTCTCGATTTACGAAACGCAAGGCACGCTCGATAACCTCAATGTGGCTTTCGTCGGCGACCTAAAATATGGCCGTACCGTACACTCTTTGACGCAAGCACTATCAAAATTCAATAACGTGCGTTTCTTCTTTATCGCCCCAGAAGTGTTAGCGATGCCTGATTACATCTGTGAAGAATTGGAAGAGATGGGCATCCAATACAGCACCCACAGCAGCATTGAAGAGGTGGTGCCTGAACTGGACGTCCTGTACATGACTCGCGTACAGAAAGAGCGCTTTGATGCGTCAGAATATGCGCACATGAAGTCGGCTTACATTCTAACCGCCGATACCTTGAAAGATGCACGCCAGAACATGAAGGTACTTCACCCATTACCACGCGTCGATGAAATCACAACCGACGTAGATAAAACGCCACACGCTTATTACTTTGAACAAGCTGAAAACGGTGTATACGCTCGCGAAGCCCTATTGGCCCTAGTTCTTAACGACACTTTATAAGCAGGAGAAACAGTCATGGTTAAACAAACTCAGCTACAAGTAGAAGCGATCCGTAACGGCAGCGTGATTGACCACATCCCTGCTCATCTTGGTATCAAAATCCTCAAATTGTTTAAGCTACACAAAACAGAACAACGCATCACCATGGGATTGAATCTGCCATCATCTGCGCTTGGTCATAAAGATCTGATCAAGATTGAGAACATCTTTCTGACCAAGGAACAAGCCAACCAATTGGCTCTGTATGCGCCGCAAGCGACGGTAAATCAGATTGAAGAGTACAAGGTGGTTAATAAGCTAACATTAGTACTGCCAGACCAAATCAACAGTGTGTACTCTTGCCCGAATAGCAACTGTATTTCGCACGGCGAACCCGTTGAAAGTAGCTTTAAAGTGCAGCTAAAACACGAAAACGTCCAACTAAAGTGTCACTATTGTGAAAAAGTATTCTCTCGCGAGATCATGAGTGAAATCCGCTAGCCCTTAGCGCTCTTACCTTCGTAAAACAAACCGCTAAAACTACATGGATATTTATTCCCAACCCGGAATAAATATCCACTTACCCAAAGAATAAAACTCCACAAAAAAAGCAAATAACCAGAATTTTGTTTGGTGATCACCTTCAAAAAGATAACTATTCTTTAGTGGTAGACTGGATGAATAGAAGATCATACATCACGCATACCCTTCCTATTTATTTCGGGATTCATCGGTAAGCCCTAACTAACAATCGTACTCTACGGCTTTGGGAGTGCGTTCTGCGCTATGGACAAGCGATACCCACACGTTGGCCTTAAGGAGTTGTTCATGAACCAAATCACTGAGCACGGTTGCTTGTATTCAGCTGAAGATAAAACACTGACTGCAGCGTGCAAACGCTTACTACAACAGCAAAGCTTCTCAACCCAGAACCAGCTGCGAGAGAAACTCGTCGACATTGGTTATACAGGCATTAGCCAGTCGACTGTGTCTCGTATTTTGTCACAACTCGGTGTTGTAAAAATCCAGAACGCCTGTGGCAAAAAGGTTTACTGCATCACCGTAGAAAGCGCACCGGTACGTGTCGATGCGTCAATCTCATCACAAATCGAATTAATTACTCACAACCAAGCAATGGTGATCGTAAAAACAAACCCTGGTTGCGCACAGTTGGTCGCAAGATTGGTTGATATCGACCCACATACAGAAATTATCGGAACTGTTGGTGGTAACGACACGGTGTTAATTATTCCGAAAGACACCACGAATATAGATGCTTGCGAACAAGTCGTAAGAGCACGCTTGGGTGTTGCCTAAATGTCTTATTGGCAAAGGCTGACAACTCATGTTGAGCGACTGACACTCTCTCGACTGCCCCAGAAAATAGCCCACCCGCCCTAGCGGATATTTGCTGGTCGATGAAACTAATCACAAACTATTACGGTCTGATTGAGTTAAGATACCTTCAACTCCAATTTGATGACTAAATAGTATGCGACGACTTGCCACATTACTTTTTGTTTGTGTTTCCCTGTTCACCCAGCCTGCGTGGGCGCTTTTTGGAAATGACAACGCCGAGCCAAGCTTCGGAGGCAATAACAACGGTTTTGTCCCTGTAGACCAAGCTTTCCCTTTCAATTACTACCAGCAAGACGGCAAGGTGCTTCTCGACTGGCAAGTAAAAGAGGGCTACTACCTCTACCAACATAGCCTCTCTTTCACTGGGCAAAATCTCGCGATCGGTAACGTTGAATTAGAAGATGGTAAGCCACACCAAGATGAATTCTTTGGTGAGGTGAGCATTTATACCCAGCCGTTATTCGTTCAAGTTCCCCTACAGAGTTACCAAGATGGCTCACAGCTGATCGTTAAATATCAAGGCTGTGCGGATGCGGGTTTCTGTTACCCTCCCGAAACTCGCGTAATCGACATTGAACCGTTTACAGGTTCAAGCGACTCTCAAGCTAATGCAACATCGCAAGGCTCATCGGCTGCAAACAATGAGACCGATGTTTCAACGCAACAAACTTCTCCGAAAGCTGACGTTGCAAGCAACGCAACGCCGCAACCAAACGCACCCGTTTCAAAAGAAGCTAGCCTAGCCGATAAGCTCGGTGACAGTTGGTGGACGCCATTATTATTCTTAGCACTTGGTGTTGGCTTAGCCTTTACACCGTGTGTTCTGCCGATGTACCCAATTCTAACGGGTATCGTTTTAGGTGGCGGCAAGCTCAGCCAAGGTCGTGCGCTGATGTTGTCGTTCATCTATGTGCAAGGTATGGCGCTAACTTACACCTTATTAGGCTTAGTGGTTGCTTCAGCAGGCATGCAGTTCCAAGCTGCGATGCAACACCCTTACGTACTAATCGCACTGAGTGTTCTGTTCGTGACGTTGGCGATGTCGATGTTCGGCGTTTATAACCTACAACTACCAAGCAGCATTCAAACTTGGCTCAACAACCAAAGCAACAAGCAACAAGGTGGCAATACCTTGGGCGTGTTTGCGATGGGTGCTATCTCTGGCTTGGTGTGTTCGCCTTGTACCACAGCGCCACTATCGGGTGCGCTGTTGTATGTGGCTCAAAGTGGTGACCTGTTTACTGGCGCGATCGCTCTATACGCATTGGCGATGGGTATGGGTATCCCGCTGATCTTAGTTGCGGTATTTGGTAATAAGCTACTACCGAAAGCGGGCAGCTGGATGGACAAGGTAAAAATCGTATTCGGCTTTATCTTGCTGGCAGCACCAATCTTCCTGCTAGAGCGTATTATCCCTGAGTTATGGGCAACCGTACTTTGGTCTGGCCTTGGCTTCATCGCCTTCGGTTGGCTGTACCACAGCAAGAATGCACTGCCATTCGGCGGCTGGAAGCAAAGTGCGGTCGGTATCATCGCAATGCTTGGCTTGTTTGCTTCCGCACAGCCTGCATTGAACTATTGGTTTGCGGAGAAGAGCGTAACGGTAGAACAACAGCATATCCAATTTGCACGCATCAATACCGTTGAAGAGCTAGAAATCCAGCTCATCGAAGCGAAAAAGCTGGGTAAACCAGTGATGCTCGATTTCTACGCAGATTGGTGTGTGGCGTGTAAAGAGTTCGAGAAGTACACCTTCCATCAAGCTGATGTTGAGAACAAACTTTCTGACTTCGTTCTGCTTCAGGCTGACGTAACAAGAAACATGCCTCAGGATATTGAACTGCTTAAACAATTACAGGTTCTCGGCTTACCAACGATTGAGTTCTGGGATGGCGAGGGTAACCATGTTCCAAATGCTCGTGTGACGGGTTTTATGTCGGCAGATGTATTCTTAAAACACATGCAAGACCACCAGCTATAACGACGACATTCGTCTAAATACAAGCTCTAACGCAAGCCGTACTGCTCCTCATAACGAGATGGCAGTGCGGCTTTTTTGTGATTATAGGAAACGCTTTCCAAGAACAGGGATAAAAGTCGATATGGTTCAGACTTTTAATGCATAGATATTGTCCACATACTCAATCAGGATGATAATAAATATTAACTAAATTGTTAAAAGTATGAACGTCATGGACTCGACCTATACCATCATCATTGCTGATGACCACCCTCTCTTTCGCAACGCCCTGTTTCAGTCAGTTCATATGGCGATCAGCGGTGCGAACCTGCTTGAGGCTGATTCTCTCGACGCCTTACTGACTCTACTTAAGAAAGAAGATGAACCCGACCTGCTGCTGCTCGACCTGAAAATGCCGGGTGCCAATGGCATGTCAGGCTTAATTCAACTGCGCGCTGAATACCCAGATCTACCGATTGTGGTGATTTCTGCCAGCGAGGATGCCAGCGTGGTCACTCAAGTGAAGAGCCACGGTGCGTTTGGCTTCATTCCTAAGTCGAGTGATATGCGTGAATTGGTCAGTGCACTGAATCAAGTGCTGAATGGCGACCCGTTCTTCCCTGAAGGACTGATTACCAACAATGCTGCCTGTAGCGACCTTGCAGAAAAGCTTTCCACTCTGACGCCTCAGCAATACAAGGTGTTAGGGATGCTTTCTGACGGCTTGCTGAACAAGCAAATCGCCTATGAATTGAATGTTTCGGAAGCGACCATCAAGGCACATATGACGGCCATCTTCCGTAAACTGGATGTGAAAAATCGTACTCAAGCGGTTATCTTGCTACAAGAAGTCCACAACTAAACTTCACTTATATCCTCTTCTAAAGTCGTCTTAGGTAAACATAAACCCAACCTGACGACTTTATGATCATCTATCTCTGCGACTACCCAAGTGATGTCATGCCACTCGAAGCTATCGCCCAATACTGGGTGCGCGCCAAGTTCTCGCTCAGCCAATTGTTTTAGCGTCATGTCGCGCTCTTCTTCCGAGCCAAGTTCAATGCCATAGCAGTCACTCACGGCAGCAATCGATAACCCAACCTCAAGGAAGAAATCACCAAAGAATCGAGCTGCATCTTCGGCTAAAGGTGCCTCACTGAATAGCTCACTTAGGCTATCTAGGTCTTTATCTTGACCAAGCACACAGAGAATATCGTTCGCCTCTAGCACGGTACTGCCCGATGGGTGAAGCAAGGTATCCTTTCTAAACAGTGCAGTAATGCGCGTTCCTTCCGGCATAGACAAACGCTTCAGTGGTTCGCCCACACACCATTTCTCTTCTTTCAGTTTGTAGACAAACATCTCCCACTCACTGGCAGGGTAGATTTCAATGCCTGTACGAGAAATCGGTGTCGGTGTTGGAGGTAAAGTCACTTGAGCCAATCTCGCGACTTTCATCAAGCTGCCGCCTTGAACAATCAGCGACACCATAACCACGAAGAAGGCGATATTAAAATACAGCTGAGCATTGGGCAGGCCAGCCATCATCGGGAACACGGCCAGAATGATCGGCACCGCACCACGTAAACCGACCCAAGAAACAAACCAACGTTCCTTGGTGGTAAAGCTTCTGAACGGCAGCAAACCCAACCAAACCGACAGCGGACGAGCAAACAAAATCATACCGAAGGCCAGTGCTAACGCAGGCAGAGCAATGTCCATCAGCGTCGATGGCGTCACCAGTAAACCCAATACCAAGAACATCACGATTTGGCTTAACCACGTCATGCCATCAAGGACATTAAGAATCGAGTGTCGAGAGCGTGTCGGACGATTACCAATGAACAAGCCCACTAAGTAAATCGATAAGATACCGCTGCCGCCAAGCATGTTAGAGAAGGCAAACAGAGCTACACCGCCACTGAGCACCAGAATCGAATACAGGCCATCAGCCAACTGCACTCGATTGATTAAGCTCCACAGAACCCAACCGCCACCAAGGCCGATAAGCGTGCCGACACCAAACTGCATCGCGAAACTTTTCAGTAGGAAGTTCATTCCCATCTCGGCATCTGGGGTGCCAAGTAGCGCAATTAAGGTCACTGTCAGGAAGACTGCCATTGGGTCGTTGGTACCCGATTCGATCTCTAAGGTTGAGCCAACACGCTCATTGAGGCTTTGCCCTTTCAACAAAGAGAATACCGCTGCCGCATCGGTGGAGCCAACAATCGCGCCCACCAAAATGCCTTGCATCAGTGATAGGTCAAACAGCCAAGCCGCCATTAAACCGGTTAGGGTTGCGGTACAGGCCACACCTATCGTCGCCAGCGAAAGCGACGGCCAAAAAGCGACCTTGAAGCTCGCGACCTTGGTTCGCATGCCACCATCAAGCAGGATCACAGCCAGCGCAAGGTTACTCACCAAGTAGGTCAGCGAGTAATCATTGAAATTAATGCCACCGGGGCCATCTTCGCCCGCCAACATACCAACGAACAAAAAGATTAAAAGAATCGGAACGCCCAATCGAGAGGACACTTGTGAGAAAAGTACACTGATGGCGATGAGTACGGCACCAGTCAAAAATAAGTGGTTAATGGTTATTGCGTCCAATTCGTTCCCCCAAAGAATAAAACTCGAGCCTTAAGCCTGTTGATCTTTTGCCACTAGCTTGTTGATCTTCTGCCGTTAAGCAAGTCACGGCCGGTGAAAGTACCGTAGTTACTATAACAAACTTATGTTTCGCTTCGTGTCATATGCAGGACTAAATACCGTTTCTCGGTCATTTAGTTGTTAAATTTTATGACTCGCACCCTAATTCATGCGTTTTTGTTAGACCTTAGGCTAATTTAACAACATTGTAACATCACATTTTTCTATGGTTATGTCTTCCAACTCCCATATTTCAGTGGATTAGCGCTAATCGCGTCCCGACTAAAGTTGCACAGATCCCTTTACTTATCCTTGCTACATTCTAAATCGTAACATTACGTTAACACGATAATTTTCTACAGAAACAGTTTCTACGGAAACGAAATAAAGGAGAAGGCAATGGCGTTCGAATCTACGGAACATGCTCAAGCCTACTGGAAGGAAAACTTGGGAATTATGGGAACACTGCTCGCGGTCTGGTTTGCAGTGTCTTACGGCGCTGGCATCTTATTTGTGGATGCCCTCAATACCGTTCAGTTTGGCGGGTTCAAGCTAGGATTTTGGTTCGCTCAGCAAGGTTCGATATACACCTTCGTGGCGCTGATATTTATTTACGTTGTTCGCATGAATGCGCTCGACAAAAAATACAACGTACAGGAAGACTAGAGGCTAGAACATGGATATTCAAACTTGGACGTTTATTCTCGTCGGTATTACTTTCGCGGTATATATCGGCATCGCAATCTGGGCTCGTGCAGGGTCTACGAGTGAGTTCTACGTTGCTGGCGGTGGTGTACACCCAGTAGCAAACGGCATGGCGACCGCCGCTGACTGGATGTCGGCAGCATCATTCATCTCAATGGCAGGTATCATCTCATTCGTTGGTTACGACGGTGCGGTTTACCTAATGGGTTGGACAGGCGGTTACGTACTACTTGCGCTATGTTTAGCACCTTACCTACGTAAGTTCGGTCAGTTTACGGTTCCTGATTTTATCGGTGAGCGTTACTACTCGAAAACAGCCCGTATGGTAGCGGTATTCTGTGCAATCTTCGTATCATTTACGTACGTTGCAGGTCAGATGCGTGGTGTAGGCGTTGTATTCTCTCGTTTCCTAGAAGTCGACATTAACCTAGGTATCATCATTGGTATGGGTATTGTGTTCTTCTACGCAGTGCTTGGTGGCATGAAAGGCATCACTTATACGCAGGTAGCTCAATTCTGTGTCCTCATTTTCGCCTTCCTTGTTCCAGCAATCTTTACGTCAATCATGATGACAGGTAACCCACTTCCACAAGTTGGTATGGGCTCTACGCTATCGGGCACAGATGTTTACTTACTTGATAAACTGGATGGTCTCACCGAAGAACTCGGATTTACCGCCTATACCGAAGGTAACAAGAGCATGGTGGATGTATTCTTCATCTGTGCGGCTCTAATGGTAGGTACTGCGGGTCTTCCACACGTAATCATTCGTTTCTTCACTGTACCAAAAGTACGTGATGCTCGTATCTCAGCGGGTTGGGCTCTACTGTTCATCTCATTGCTATACACAACAGCACCAGGTGTTGCAGCCTTCGCTCGTGTAAACATGATCGAAACAATCAACGGCCCTGACATGCAAGGTGTAGCAGCAGCAGACGCACCAAGCTGGTACAAAAACTGGGAAAGCACTGGCCTAGTTGGTTGGGAAGATAAGAACGGCGATGGCAAAATGTTCTACTCGGGCGATGAGCGCAACGAGATGAAGATTAACCGTGACATCATCGTACTGGCTTCTCCAGAGCTAGCGAAACTACCAAACTGGGTTGTAGCACTGCTTGCAGCCGGTGGCCTAGCAGCCGCACTATCAACTGCCGCAGGTCTACTACTGGTAATCTCGACGTCGATTTCACATGACTTGTTGAAGAAAGGCTTCAGACCAAACATGACCGACAAGCAGGAGCTGTTAGCCGCTCGTTTGGCAGCTATGGTCGCGATTGTAGGTGCAGGTTACTTGGGTATTAACCCACCAGGCTTTGTAGCACAGGTAGTAGCGTTTGCCTTCGGCTTAGCCGCAGCATCCTTCTTCCCAGCGATCATCCTAGGTATCTTCTACAAGAAGATGAACAAGGAAGGCGCAATTGCAGGTATGTTGTCAGGTATTGCCTTCACAGCAAGCTACATCATCTACTTCAAGTTCATTAACCCAGCAGCAAGCACACCGGAAAACTGGTGGTTTGGTATCAGCCCAGAAGGCATCGGTACCCTAGGTATGTGTCTAAACTTCGTAGTATCAATTGCTGTAAACAAAGTAACTGCTGAAGTGCCACAAGATGTACAAGAGATGGTTGAGAACATTCGTTACCCGAAAGGTGCTGGTGAAGCTCACGACCACTAAGCACGACCACTAAACAAAGATGTTTAGCAAAAAATAATCAGTACTTACATTGTAGGGATTAGGTACTGACTCCAGAAAGCCGATACTTATGTATCGGCTTTTTCTTTTCCTACTCACTTTATAAAAAGAGAAACAAAGGGTTGTTTTTAAAATCTCATATGATAATGATTATCATTAACATTCATTGATAAGGTGCAGATGATGAAAGAGCAGCAGGTTCTTTATTCGAGGTTTTACAAAGCACAGGATCGCTTTGCTTCATTAGAACAAGTTCAAGGCCATGAGCCGTTTGTGATTCGAGAGTATATCGAGTGCGCACTCACGCTTTCTGCTTACTATGAAAAGCATGCCGCCCAAGAAAACATCTTGTTGTGCGAGCTGTATCTGCGCCAAGTTTTCTTCCATTTGATTGAAGCAATTGAGTCTCCTGGCCGCAGTTTCACCTTTCGTCATATCTGCCTAGACTCTATTCACTCGCCACTGTTTTATTTGAAACGACACTACTGCCAGCAGCCACAAGGCCAAGCGCGTTTCTTGAATCTCAGCCAAACACTACAACAAGTCCAAGCCCCACTTGGCTAACAAGGATAGAAGATGACCCTACAATTTCGGATTGAAAAAGACAGCATGGGGGAAGTTAAAGTCCCTGCTGATGCGCTATATCAAGCACAAACTCAACGTGCCGTGGATAACTTCGCGTTTAGTTCGCACAAGATGCCAGCCAGTTTCATTCAAGCACTGGCGCTGATTAAGCAGGCCGCCGCCGATACCAACGCTCAGTTAGGTTTATTAGAAGGTGATATTGCCAACGCGATAGCCGAAGCTAGCCAAGAGATCATAGAGGGTAAACACCTCGAGCAATTCCCTATTGATGTTTACCAAACCGGTTCTGGTACAAGCTCCAACATGAATGCCAACGAAGTGATTGCGACACTCGCTTCAAGAAGCCTGCAAGGAGACGTGAACCCGAATGATCACGTAAACATGGGGCAAAGCAGTAACGATGTCGTGCCAACGGCAATCCAAGTCAGTGTCGCTTTGATGGCAGAAAATAAGCTGCTGCCTGCACTTACCCACCTTTCTGCGGCGCTTACCGTAAAACAGCATGAACTTGCTGAGGTAGTCAAAACTGGCCGTACTCATCTAATGGATGCAATGCCGATTACCTTTGCTCAAGAGCTTGGTGGTTGGAAATATCAGATTGAACATGCCAAGCAAGCGATAGAAAGCAGCTTGCCAGCAGTCAAGGCGCTTGCTCAAGGTGGCACAGCGGTAGGTACCGGGATTAATGCCGACCCACGCTTTGCCGATAAGTTTGCAAGTAACCTGTCTCAATCGACAAAGATCAGTTTTACCTCGAGTGAAAACTTCTTTTTTAACCTCAGCAGCCAAGACGCGATCGTTGCACTGTCAGGTCAGCTCAAAACTGCAGCAGTTGCGATCATGAAGATCTCAAACGATCTTCGTTGGATGAACTCAGGCCCACTGGCTGGCTTAGGGGAAATTGAGTTGCAGGCTCTACAGCCGGGTTCGTCTATCATGCCTGGCAAAGTGAACCCTGTAATTCCAGAAGCAGCTGCCATGGCGGCTGCGCAAGTGATTGGCAATGACACTACCATTACGGTGGCTGGGCAGTCTGGAAATTTCCAATTGAATGTAATGCTGCCGGTGATTACTCATAACGTATTAGAAAGCATAGAACTATTAGCCAACAGCTCAGTCGCACTGGCTGATAAGGCGATTGCCACCTTCACCGTGCGCCAAGACAATCTCGATTTAGCGCTTTCAAAGAATCCAATTCTGGTGACCGCACTTAACCCTGTGATTGGCTACCTAAAAGCTAACACTGATCATTTAAG
>NZ_JBFRQW010000037.1:0-73989 GCF_041472735.1 Vibrio sp. 10N.261.46.E11 | reverse complement strand
GCTTTTACCGTCAACAAAATGAGAAACGGATAAATAACGCATTCTAAGTCGAGCATTGGATGTGGAATTAATCAGACTCGGAAAATCATGCTTCATAAGGACTCCTTTTAAGAAATCACATTAGATCACAAAATTAACGGAATTGGTATTAGTACTAAAAGCAGATACTAAACGCGCCACCTTGCACTTTCGCTTTCAACACACCTTCAAAAGCCGTAAATAAATCAAACGTAGCCTCCACACATCCAACTTGGATGATGCTAATACCTTGCGTTACCATTATTTATTTCTTAATCACCTGTGTTTTCACTCACAGGGTGATGCACAGTGTAAGTGCTTTTGATTGCCATAACTTTAGTTTAGAACCATCTCGTTGCGCTTCAAAGTCAGTATTTCTAATTATCTCTTGTGTGGCATATTTGATCTACTTACGTGTAACTATCACCTCACCTTACCCGCATGGATAATCGCCAATCGCAAAAGAACTTAGCGACAAGTCTAACAAAGGCTGGCATCCACCTTCTTGCAATACCTCTTTAAGCTAAAGGCTTTGATAATCCTACTTTATCCTCTACAAGGTATATAACTTGCAATATCCCCTACAAGGTATAAAGTTACATATATCCCTTTGTTGGGATAGCACGACCAATATCCTCTAATGGGGATAAAACATCATAGTAAGGAGTGACAACTTGTGATTTATAGCCCACAACAATTAGCCAATACTTTACTGCTAATACGCCAAAAGAATAGGTGGACTCAGTCTGAGCTGGCAAAAAAAGTAGGGATAAAACAAGCAACCATTTCGAACTTTGAAAATAGACCAGAAAAGGCAACTATTTCAACAATGTTCAAGCTTATCCAAGCATTAGATCTCACCCTTAAAATCGAACCCAAAGATGCAAAAAATAGTCAAAGCACTGTTGATGAGGAAGATTGGTAATGCAACAACTTAATGCCTACATGAATGGTGAGTTGGTCGGTACTCTCACAAAGCAAAACAATGGCTCTCACGAATTTAAATATAATGAGTCTTGGCTCAGTAACGACAAATCTCGCCCATTATCTTTATCCCTTAAACTACAAATACCTACTATAACTTCTGATGCCGTTATCAACTACTTTGACAACCTGCTACCAGACAATATTGCTATACGTAATAGGATTGTTGCACGCTATCAAACGGCTTCAAATCAACCTTTTGATCTTCTGAAAGAAATTGGCAAAGACAGCGTTGGTGCCATTGCTCTGCTCCCTCCAAGTCAACCCTATATCGAGAACAAACTGTCATACGAACTTCTTGACGAATCTCGGCTTGAAAAAATCTTAGCAGCCCATCATTCCAATATTCCATTAGGTATGATTAAGGAAGAAGATGATTTCCGAATATCGGTTGCTGGCGCTCAAGAAAAAACAGCATTGCTAAGGTTGAACGGAGATTGGTGTTTGCCTAAAGGGAATACACCTACAAGCCATATCATTAAGCTACCTATTGGTGAGATTAAACAGCCCACATCTATTCTAGATCTGACTGAAAGTGTCGAGAATGAGTTCATCTGTATTGAGTTAGCTAGAGAGTTGGGGTTTGATGTTCCGACCGTCGAGATCATCACAACCCATAATTATAAAGCCATTGCTGTTGAGCGTTTTGATAGACGTTGGATTAAGGATCGTACACACCTACTGCGCCTTCCTCAAGAAGATATCTGTCAAGCCAAAGGAATCCCTTCATCGATAAAATACGAAAGTGATGGAGGCCCCGGAATCGCCGATATTATGAAGCTACTTGAAGGCTCATCCAATGCACTGGAAGACAGATATAACTTCATGAAGTTTCAAGTTTTCCAATGGGCTATAGGCGCTATTGATGGGCATGCAAAGAACTATTCAATATTTATTGAAAAGCAAGGTAGTTATCGCTTAACACCATTTTATGACATTTTGTCTGCTTACCCTATCACGGGGAAAAAAGGACTAAACATAAGAAAATTAAAGTTAGCAATGGGATTAAAAGCAAGTCGTGGTAAGAAGTACCAAATAAGCAAGATCTACTCTCGCCACTTTCTTGATACAGCCCATTCAGTTGGCTTTAATTCTGATAGCATGCAAAGCATATTGGATGACATGCAAACTGAATTACCCAAAGCAATTGAGCGCCTCGCCGCACGCTTGCCTGAAGGTTTCCCAAAACACATAACCGAAGCTATCTTTGATAACTCTATTGCCATGCTTAACAAATTGAATTTGAGCAAGAACTAGATCATTCCCCTCTAGAGAAGATAGAACTTGATGTACTTTATAGAGCTCTCAACAAACAGCCACACATCCCATTGCTAAAATGTGTGGCCGTTTAGAGCTGTTCTGTTACGAACTTAGATAAGTTTAGGTGTTACTCCATATCACCCAGTAAGTAATCTTCATCGCTACTGACTACTGCGCCGTGCTTCAAGAAGTTCTTACCTAGGATCATGCTGTATTCAAAACGAGAGCGATCTTGAAGGTTTACTTTCACCTCTTTCTCTAGATCACCCAACTTAACCTTCATTTCAACGACAGGACGAATGTTCACCTTCTCGCCTTTCTTGGCTTTAATACGCATCACATCAATCACTGGCTTAGTGAACTCTTGCTTATCGCCTTGGTTGTTTTGATAGGTGAAACTCACCATGTCTTGGCCGTCTTTCTTAAACCGTTTGATGTTGACTGCATTCATTGAGCTCACATCCGCGCCTGTATCCAACTTGGCCGGGAATGTCATGCCGTTGACTTCAACAACTTCAATGTGCCCTACTTTAAACAAAGGCTCCGATTTCAAAAGATAATCAGATCGAGTATTCACATATACCCCATCTTTCGCCATCTTCTTACCTAAAATGAAGTAGGCCTCTTTCTCATTACTGTTAAGTACATCGATAGCAAACTCTTGCTGGCGAACTTTACCAGCGCCCAAAAACTCACCACTTACAACCGGACGAGTATCATCCCCGACTTTTAGCTTCTTAATAATTGGCTTTATTACCTTCTGCTTCTCACCATTTACATCTGTAAGATAAAATTCAACGGAAGCCTCTTTTCCTTTACCAGTCACTTCAAAGCTGTCGACCTTCAACAAAGGCGTGTTAACAGTGAATGAAGCAACAGCCTTCATAGGAAAACCATCTAATGTGATATCTTCTTCCGGTGAGATAATCAGTGGCTCAGTCTTTTTCGCGACCTCGCTGAAATTCTCAGATCCTTCTGAAAGGATATTCTCAGCACTGGTGTCAATCATAAAAAGCTCGCTTGCTGTATCGGTGCCCAATCTGAGCTGTGAGCTGCTATTCGAACGGTCGCGCAGGTACACCAGAACGTCTTTGGTTGTGTTTTCATCGAGTTGAACCGGCACATACACCAAAGGTCTTTTTTTACCACCTACACTTAACATATGAACTAATGGCAGTGTCATATCTTTCTGCTTACCATCGTTGTCGAACATATCAAACGTCACTTCACTGTTCTTCTTATCTACATCGATGTCTTTCGCATGAAGAATGCTGTAGCGATTTTTTAATGAGAAGGTCGCGTTCATCGCCATTCCCGAGATAGACATCACCTCTTTTCGGCCAACAACCGTCGCGTTTTCCTGCTCTTGCAAATAGTCGTAACCAGCAAACACCAGTGCGTTATCCGCAAGGAAGGTTTTGCCGATCAATACTGGCGCAGAGAAGTGGCTTCTGTCGGTCAGGTTAACGTCTGTTTTTAACTCTTGATCCGCAATGGTGAGCGACATTTTGACGGTAGGGCGAAGCAAAGGCGTGCTGCTGGTGCGGCTGCGTATTATGCTGACACGCTCTAAAGGTGCTTCTATTAATACCATGTCACCCGTACGTGGGTTTTGAACCTTGAACGAGACCACAGCTTCATATTTCGCAAAGGCGCTGCCATCCCAATCATCGTAATCAAAATCGGAATTGTTCAACAGGTCTTCGGTTAACGCCGCCATCAACTCTTTGTCTTTGAGGTTTTTGTAGTCGGCATTAGAGCTCTTCACATGAATGTCTTCCGCATGCATAGAAGTGGTTTCTGCACCGGTATCGATTTTACCAATGAAAGGAACGTCTTTTAGCCCTTGAACGCTAGATAGGTATACATTCTCTGTACGCCCTAATACCGCCTTACCATCGAGTTCGTAGGTCGGATTTTGAGTTGTGTGTGAAGTGTCTGTAGCCAAAGAATATTGTGAAAAAAGTAGAGTGCTTAAAAGAGTTAGAGCCAAAGGTATCTTTTTCATTAGTTGGTCCGTTGTGATCAGTTCACTAATAATACTGGCGATTCGGCAAATAGTTCCCCCACCAGCAATGGTTCTCACATAACGTTAACGCTATGAGTTTTTCGATGACAAACCGATGACTTTGCGCAGCATTCGCTTATCGATTATTGACCATTGGATACCCGATAACCTTTTCAATACGTGGTGTTCTATTGAAAAAATGAATACAAAAAAGGCCAACGACAAGCGCTGACCTTAGCGATTCAAAACACACCTGAAGCGAGTTTAACTTGCTAAAACACAAACGGTTCTAGATAAACATAGCACTAAAAAGTGCCGACTGTTTTCTTTGCACAGATAGCCCGAGCTTTTTCTGCTCCCTCGCCTTTATTCTGTTCAAAACATTGACGATAAGATTCGACGTAACGCTCAAATAGCACTTTGGCTTCAGGTTGTGTTTTAGAGAGCAGTTGGTTAACGAATTTTCTTGAGCCGACCTCAAAGTGCTGAGTATCGATTGGGCTATTCCAGTCCCCTCCCCAGATCATAAAGCCATGATGAGCAAACAGCTCTACCACATTTTCTGCCATGCCTCGGCGTTCAATTTCGTCACGAGCTCGAAAGCGAGTACGATTCACATAGCTTGTCGCAGATTGTGAAGGCTTTACCGTGATTCTTCCGTTGTTATCGAACTCTAAGAAAGGGTTTTGAACTGGGTTGATGTCTATCGCCACACCATAAGCATGTTTCGACCAACCTCCTCCGCCTGTAATAGGACGAGCGTTAAAGGCACTGCTGTTGTTCGCGTCCATTGAGGCGTTGTCGTCACCTCTGAATTCACGCATAAGGCGAGCAGAATGAAGAGGGAAATTGCGCTGTTTAAGCTCTGAAAAGATTTGTTCAACAGCAGGCGCAATAACATCAAGCACGATCATATTGCCCTGTTGCGTTTCCCCTTTGAAGTTAATGAAATCGAAATCCACTTTGGATAGTCGCTCACAACCGACAGGCGCACCACTACTCAAGACATTGTTCTTTTTCATCATGTCGCATTGCCATTGAGATATAGGGGCAACCTGGGCATAACTCGCGGCACTGAGCACAATGGCCAGCCAGCCGACAATAAAACGTTTCATATCAAAGACTCAAAAATAGTAAGAGTGAAAAGTAGCAGAAGTTGGAAAATATCAGAATTTCGAAAGTAACATATTAAGCCAAGTTGAGCGCACGCTTTGTTAGCGCGCTTTATTCCAATAGACAATCTCTCGAACTCGTCCGTTCTGATCGACATCAGCTTCTCCACCAACATCAGAAAGTTCAGGTAAGGTCGATAATTGCGGAGCGTAATAGGCGATCAACATCAGTACAAAAGCATCGTAAATATCGTCTATCGCGACGTCTTTACGCTTTGTGTTTGAAATGGCCAACAACAAACCGTCACACCATTGAGGGGCAAGTTGCTGAATAATAAAAAGCCGTTCCTCTTTGCCTTCTTGTGTTCGTTTGGAAAATGTCAGCGGTTCACCTTTCAAAGCTGCAAACAAAACTTCAGGGTGTGATTCCCTGATAGAAAGGTTGGGGTGAGATTCAATGAGCTCGTCAAGCTCGCGAATCTTGGGCACAATTCCCCAAGTCTGTTTAGAAAACTTCTTATCAAGCTGCTCCACATTGGCACTGCACGCTGCAATGTAATCGGTTTGATAAACCGCCTCTCGGCACGGAACAGGAAATACGGAAGAGCCACACTTACTGGTGAGAAAGCGTCTTGCCGCTTTATCGCATAATCTATCCGGAGTCTGCGAATCGCTAAAGCCAATTGGCATGTCGATTAACGTAGTTGCTTCCGTAAGATCATCGACCAACTCATCAAGGGTGTTTACCACTTTAAACGCAGGTATCTCATTGTCAGAGACAATCCAAGCGATCCAACCCGCCTTGCAGCCATCAATTCCGATGTATTTCATTGTTTACTCTACCGTTGCTTAAAGGATTAAATTAGAGGGTAAACTGCGATCAGTGCCACTCATTGATTAATAGTCGGCTTTTCACACCACGTACCTGCAAACCCATTGCATCAAACACCTCTTCGAAGTCTCGACACTGTGGTGGAATATTGGGTAACGAAAGCGCGGCTTCTGAAAAGAATTGTTGTTCAAAATGAGCCGAATCATTCCAAGCGAGTTGCCACCACTCTAGAATCCTCGACTTAGACGATCGCAGCTTTTCAGCCGTAGGAACTTTGTCACTTTTACTTAAGTTCTCTTTGCTTGTAGTAGGAAAGAGATTCCACTTATCGTTGTTTGGCCAGTAAGCGAAAGGCAAGCAGTGATCAACGTGATACTCACTTTTTAATGATTTTCCACTCCAAACGCTGACAATGTCGGCACGATCAGATCTAAGTTGTTCGACACGTTTACGCACATCGCGAGTATCGTGGTTTTGATCGATCCATACCAAGCAGTCGTGATACGTCTGTAGTGAGATACTTCGCTGTCGGTTCAACTCGAAACGCTGCATCTCCATGACCCATTGATTCACCACCAGCGGCTCAATCCAAGAGTGGTAGATTCTAAAGCACTCCCATAAGCTTTCATCGAGAGTGAAATAGCCAAAGCTTTCTAAGAACTCACTGTCGATAACCAGTGACTCTCGACTCTTACATCGCTGCTGAGGTGGGTGTACCTCAAACAACTTATTCTCTTTTGAACCTTGATAAATAAAAGTTACAGGCCCTGATTTAATGGTACTGATAGTTTGTGAAAACAGCTTCTGTAGTGCCTTGGCTTCATCGCCGAGAAACAGAGCGCCTATCGCTAGATCATCAGCACTGAGGTGTTTGAGTTTATTCCAACCATCCTCTTTTACAAATCCGAGGCCTTTACTCGTGTTGCTATTTTGCTGAATCCCAGCGCCTGAATGAGCATCCGCGATTCGCAGTAATGTTCTCAACAGAGCCAATTTATATGTGGCCGACTTGTTGTCATTGACAATAATGTGGCGCACCTTGTTCAAGTCACCGGAGCCATCATCTGGCAATGTCATAACAACGGTTTGCCACCACACTTCACTGCGGTTCAATGTGTCTTGGCTATCATCGACATGACGAACCAACAAGGCGCTGTTTTTTGATAAACGCTCAAGCTCTTCAACCGATACTTGATACCCTTCTCGACTGTCCTGAAACTCCCCATGACGCAGAGTTATCACCAACTTGCCGTTTGGAGCTAACAAGTTAGACAGCTTTCTAAATGCTCGCTCTCGATAAGACGAGGCTAAGTGCATCCATACAGCACTTACCAATATCAAATCAAAACGCATTCCGAGGTTTTCAGTGCGGCTAAGCGAGGGAAGTAAATCATCAATCCATGTTACGCTTGGGCCAGTATACTGGGCTCCTCGTTCACGTAATGAAGCACTAGGTTCTATCGCGATAACTTCAGCGCCAACCTTTTGCATCCATAACGCATCACGGCCACTTCCTGCACCAACATCTAGTACTTTATCGCCCTCTAGAGGCCAGTAAGCTTGCCAGCTTTTATGCACCGTCTCGAACGTCACTGAGTTGTACTGTTCACAAAGTGTGTGAGCATTTTTATCGTAAAAAGGAATCGATGAGGACATATGCGCTATTGGAGTAATGAGACTAGCCCCATAGTAATGGTGGCCTAATAGGATTGCTAGCGGCAAATGTAGGTTCAGCAACATCCGTCAACATTCATCATTAGTGGCTGTTTTATATCAACATATCCCTATCGAACTAATCCAAAGAAAAGTGAAATAAACCAGGTGCAAGGTGACACTCGAACAGAGATAATTACTTTTACAATAATACTCCTAACCTCAATAGCCAGCCGATAGAAGTTCAATGACTCAATATTCCTACATCGACATCCCGTTCAACCTGCGCCACACCTGTTGGTTTTGTGGTGAGCCTTCTGATCACAGCGTTGAGTTTCCTAAAACCGCTTCGCTTTTTGCCAAGGTTGGTCATGTGCCGATGGCACTGCCAGCGTGTAAAGAGTGCGCGAATGTTAAGTACGCGAAAGACCTGACTTCGATTTGGGCGGTGCGCGACCAGATAAAGCATGCGCTCATTGATAAGTATGCCAAGCACTTAGGTATTGGTGAGAACTGGACTGAGCAAGAGCTGATAGACAGCGAGTTTACAGGCTCAACACTTGGCGGTTTTGGGCGCAGCGCTTGGAAGATGTATGAAATCGCCAAGCAGCGAGTCGAGTATAAAGGCTGGCCTTTGTCGGTTGATAACACCGTTATTGAGACCTACGACGAAACCAGTGGCTTTGAATTTGAAGGCACTCGTTATGCTTCAATTCATTCTTGTATCGACTATTTCACCAAGGCTGCAGGCGTAGACAAAGAACTGCTCTCGGAGCTGGTCAATATTGTTTCATCAGAAAGGTTTAGCTACGCACTGAAAATTGCGAAGCTGAATAAGAATGTCTCTAATACCAAGCGCTTGGCGATCATCGACGAGGTACTGCTGCAAGAGTCTGAACAACAAGAGATTTTACTGGAACAGGCTAATGCGATGTTTAACCCAGATATTGAAGAAGTCTCGGTTGCAGGTTCAACAGCTCCAGTGTTTGCGATTCAATGGGCAATCGCAAACAAGGTGGAAGATTTAGCTCACCTATGTGCGCTTGAAGATGATTATTTTGACTATTTTGAACACCTTGGTGGCCCTGCAGCTTTCATGTCTTATAACGGCCTACAACTCTATTTAGAATCGCGTCAAGATCCTGAATGGGTAGAAAAGCTGGATCCCAATAAACAGTATTGGTGAACATGCCTCGCTACTGGTGAACACGTGTAAGCTCGATGATCGTCTCAAACACCCATTGTTAGTCCTTGTTTTATATAAAGATCTAAAAACAGTCCCCTAAAACAGTTAATTGTTGCAATTCGGTTAAATAGAGTGAAAACTTCAAGCATCTAAAACTATTTAATCACTGCAATCTGTGGTGAGTAAGGAGTGAATTGTGCTTGCTGTTCTTCGTATTATTTTGGCTACGGTGTTTATTATTCTCACCACTCTATGTGCTTTTGTTTACTGCTTGTTTAGCCCCAAGAACCCCAAGCATGTGTACGTTTTCTGTCGTTGGTTCAACCAACTCCAAAAGATCATCGGTGTAAAACTGGTGCAGCGCGGCCTCGACAATGCCCCGACACCAGAAAACAGCGTCTACATCTCTAACCACCAAAGCATCTTGGACTTTGTGACCGACCCAGGAATGCTAAGACCACGCACTGTTTCATTGGGCAAACGCGATTTGTTGTACGTGCCTTTCTTTGGTCTGCTGTATTGGATCACCGGTAACATCATGATTAACCGTGAAGACAAGTCCAAAGCACGCGATACCATCAAGCAAGTGGCAGAAGCCATTCATCAGCGAGATCTGTCTGTTTGGGTTTACCCTGAAGGAACGCGCAGTAAAGGGCGTGGACTACTGCCATTCAAAACGGGCGCTTTCCGAATGGCGATTGAAGCTGGCGTGCCTATCACCCCGATGTGTACCAGCACCACGCACAATAAGATTGACCTCAACCGAGTTAATAATGGCATTGTGATCACCGAGATGCTGGAGCCTATAGATGTCTCCGGATACAAGCTCAGCGACGCAAGAGAGTTAGCGAATCGCTGCCATGCCTTGATGGCTGAAAAAATCGCACAATTAGATGCCGAAGTGGCTCGTTTAGAAGCACAGAAAAACCCAGAACTGGATTCAGACGGTTCTTCCGCGCGCTAACAAGATAGTTATAGGAGGAACAAGAACTAACTCGCAACGAACCCACAGAGTCATTGCTCAGTTACTAAAAAAGACACTCAACGATCGCAACTCTCATTGTTCTTGTTTTACTTGCTGGCGCTTATCCGCAAAATAAAAACAGGCGTTAATGGCTTTATAGAGTAATGGGAGTAAACAATGGAAGTGATTCACCATGGCGGAAAACATACCGTTACAGGATCTTGTCACGAATTAAGAGATTCAGGCCAAGCGGCTCTCATCGATTGTGGTTTATTTCAAGGCTTAGATCTTCAAAGCAAAAAGCTTCAAGGTTTAGATCTTCAAGGTGAAGATACACGCCCTCTTGATATTGAATTTGAAACGTCCCACCTTAACGCTCTGCTGCTGACTCATACTCACATTGATCATATTGGCCGATTACCTTGGTTACTCGCCAGTGGCTTTAACCAACCAATTTATTGTACTCAAGCGACCGCTGAACTTGCCCCTTTAATGATTGAAGACGGCCTTAAACTGCAAGGGCTCAGTCATAAACAATCCAAACTCATCCTTAAAAAAATTCATTCGTTAGTTGCTCCTAAGCCTTATGGGGAATGGTTTCCAATTGTCTCTAAACAGCAAAATGACGGAAAGGATCATCATAGGCCAAATACTCTGTATGCTCGTTTTCAACCTGCAGGGCACATCTTAGGTTCGGCCTATATCGAGATTAAATTACCCAACCAAGAGGTGGTGGTCTTTTCTGGCGACTTAGGCCCTAGTAACACGCCGCTGCTGCCTGATCCAAAACCACCACAACAAGCCGATTACCTATTTATTGAGTCGACTTACGGCACCAGTACACATGACGATATTGCTTCACGCTCTGAACGTCTCAAAGCAATCATTGACCGTTCGTTACTCGATGGTGGTGTCATCCTGATCCCGGCATTTAGTATCGGCCGAACACAAGAATTGTTATTTGATATTGAAAACCTGATCTTTGAGCATCAACTCAGCAGCGATATTCCTATTATCCTAGATTCGCCTATGGCAGAGAAAGTGACGCGTTCATACCGACGCTTTAAAGAGCTATGGGGGCAAGAAGCCAAGCAGCGTCTTGAACTGAAACGTCACCCACTCGCCTTTGATCAATGCATTACCGTTGATGGGCATAGAATGCACAAGAAAATCGTCAATCGCCTGCGTTCGACCGGCGAAACGGCAATTGTGGTCGCAGCCTCTGGGATGTGTCAGGGCGGCAGGATAATGAACTACTTATCCGCCTTACTTCCCGACAAACGAACCGATGTCATTTTAGCGGGCTATCAAGCACACGGAACGCTCGGGCGCGAGCTCCAACAAGGCGAAAAACAGGTTTCTATTGATAACAAAGACGTTGAGGTCAATGCTCAAATTCATGGCATGTCTGGCTATTCTGCTCATGCCGATAAAGAGGATCTCAATCGATTTATAGAGGGCATAGCGACTCCACCAAAAGAGGTGCATTTGATTCACGGTGAGCCAAATACTCAGTCTGAGTTCGCTAAAGAATTACAGGAGCAAGGGTTCGTAGTTGTTTGAAACAGGCATCAAATTAGCCACTTTCACTAGGTAAATGTTAAAGCTTTAATTATCGAACCTTCAAAAACACCGCCTCTTAGACCTGCTCGTTCACGCGATGTAGGTGATATATTCTAACTTACCCTATCCCACCACTTCTATATCAGCCGTTTATACTAAACGGCTTTGGTCACTGCTTTTTTCAATTTCTCTTCCTATGCGCACCTCAAACCTTCCGTTTTGTATTAATCACTATTTAGCCACTTTGCAAAACACCAGCCGCAACAACCTATTGCATAATAAGTTAAATGGAACGATTATCGAATTAGCACTAAACATTAACAAACACCCTCTATAACTTGCTTTATGTCACAGTAATCCTAATGCGCAGTTAAATAATTTAACACTTGGGTTACAAGTGAAGTATTGTGTTGTTCGAAAAATAATCATAAGCAAAACTAACAGGGAAAATACTCATGCAGTCATTCGTTGATTTTTTGAATGGAATAATCTGGAGCCCAGTACTTATCTACCTATGTTTAGGTGCAGGTTTGTTCTACTCCATCATGACTCGATTTGTTCAAATCCGTCACTTCTTTGAAATGTGGCGCTTGCTACTATCGGGTAAAAGCTCATCAAAAGGCATCTCGTCTTTCCAAGCTCTTGCCGTTTCGCTATCTGGCCGTGTAGGTACAGGTAACATTGCAGGTGTTGCTGCCGCTATCGGTTTCGGTGGCCCAGGTGCAGTATTCTGGATGTGGGTGGTAGCTTTCTTTGGCGCGGCGACTGCTTACGCAGAATCTACGCTGGCGCAAATCTATAAAGAAGAAGATGAAGGCCAGTTCCGTGGTGGTCCGGCTTACTACATTGAAAAAGCAATGGGTCAGAAGTGGTACGCATGGATCTTCGCTATCGCGACTATTTTTGCATGTGGTATTTTGCTTCCAGGTGTTCAGTCAAACAGTATAGGTAATGCTGTAGAAGCTGCATTTGGCTCAGGTGATATGATTGAAACAGCTATCGGTACATTCAGTTTCGCTAAAATTTTCACTGGTACTGTTGTTGCTATCATCCTTGCTTTCATCATCTTTGGTGGTGTTAAACGTATCGCGAACTTCACACAAATTGTCGTTCCATTCATGGCGTTGGCTTACATCATCATCGCATTCGTTATCATCCTACTAAACATCAGCCAAGTTCCTGTTGTTTTCGGAATGATTCTGGGTGATGCATTCACTCCTATGGCAGGCTTTGGTGCTGCAATCGGTTGGGGTGTTAAACGTGGTGTTTACTCAAACGAAGCAGGTCAAGGTACTGGTCCTCACGCGGCAGCTGCGGCAAGTGTTGATCACCCAGCTCAGCAAGGTTTGGTTCAAGCGTTCTCTATCTACATTGATACTCTTCTAGTATGTTCTGCTACAGCGTTCATGATCATCATCACTGGTGCTTACAACGTTCACGGTGGCGCTGAAGGTGTATTCCTTGTTCAGAACCTAGCAGCAAACATCGGTGCGAATGGTCCTGTATTTACACAGCTTGCTATTGAAAGTGCACTGCCAGGCATTGGTAAGCCGTTCATCGCATTTGCTCTGTTCTTCTTCGCATTTACAACGATTCTTGCTTACTACTACATCGCAGAAACGAATATTGCTTACCTACGTCGTACCATCAAGATCCCTGGCATGATGTTCGTACTTAAGCTTGTTCTTATTAGTGCCGTTTTCTATGGCACCGTTAAAACAGCAAACCTTGCATGGGCAATGGGTGATGTGGGTGTTGGCTTGATGGCATGGTTAAACATCGTTGGTATTCTGATCATATTCTTCATGTCTAAGCCTGCGCTTAAGGCTTTAGCAGACTACGAAGAACAGCAGAAACAAGGTGTGACTGAGTACACATTCAACCCTGTAAAACTAGGCATTAAAGGTGCTACTTACTGGGAAGAGAAATACAAGCGTAAAACTGGCAAGTCTCCTGAATCTGAAGTTGCAGACAGTAAACCTGTAGAGCAACCTTCAGCTTAAGCTTGACTTAGCAAATAGATCGCTTTAACTCGCGCTATTAATAACGCATAAAAAAGGGGTTAGCCATTTCGGCTAACCCCTTTTGTTTTGTTCATAAAAATCGCAGTTTATAACGAGCTCATTACTTATAACGAACTGACTGCTTATAACAAACTAACTGTTCCCAAGCTAGAGCGTTAAGCAACGATCTCTTGAGCCGTCATTTGAGGCGCTTTTTTCTCACCGATTGGCAGTACTGTGCGGCCATATTCGTTGTTGATTACTTGTGCCATCGCAAAGTAGATAGCTGACGCACCACAGAAGATACCTTCAAAACCAGCGATAGTACCGATCAGTTCGCTGCCAGTGAAATCACGAGCGGCAAGTAGGAAGAACAAAATAGTCAATGAACCGAATACTACTTGTTTCGCTACTGGGTAGCATAGAGAACCAATGAACATGAAGCCAGTGAAGATGCCCCATAGTAGTAGGTACCAACCCATAAACGCTGCTGGACTTGCTGGTAGGCCCATGTAAGGCATTACGATTAAACCAACCAAAGATAACCAGAATAGACCGTAAGAAGTAAACGCAGTTGTACCGAACGTGTCACCACGTTTGAAACACATTGTGCCCACGATAACTTGGCTTAGACCACCGTAAAAAATACCCATAGCAAGAATCATTGAATCGATTGGAAAGAAACCTGCGTTATGGATATTAAGAAGTATAGTAGTCATACCGAAACCCATTAGGCCAAGTGGTGCCGGGTTCGCCAGTTTTGTTGACATTTTGCGCGCCTTTAAAAAAAGTTAATAAAATTTGTACGCAAATTTTAATCCGAACGGCATAAAAAGATAGATCGCTAAATCGCAATCTTAGATTGCATCGTTCGCCAGTTCGGCTTTCGTCATGATTTCAAGTATCTCGCCAACTCGTTTAGGGCTTTGTTCCATCAAGACCGCTTGCACCTCGGGCTTTACACACGCTAACCACTCTCCCGAAGATTCTTGGTTAAACTTATCCATCGGGCCCATACTTTGGCTCCATGCACCACGGATATCAACCGTATCTTTGTGGCCATCATTGGTCGTAAAATATGAAAATTCAAAGGTTGTCGTATCTACAGATGTAATTTGGCCAGATGCCCCCCACGGCGCAGAAAGTTCGATCATAGGACCGATAGGATAGCTTTCACCTTCAATTTCTACAGAAGTTGCTTCACCAATGTAAATTTGAGCGTTATTGGCTGACTCTGAAACAGTGAAAGGTAATGATGTTGATACAGAATTAGGACCTTGAGGCGCAGCTTGCTTTAATAAGAATTGAACGATTGACGGGTATGCATTAACAGCAGCATCCACTTCCCCAATAGACTCCATACAGCCTTCGTAATTCATAATGCCTGTACTATCGACACCTTTAATCAAAGCGCCTTCAAGTGTTTGAATAACATGAATTTGGTTACCTTGCTCCTCTATAGACGTGATTTGGCCTACAGGACTTTTTAAGACTTGATAACGCTGAGCAACAATACCTTCAGAGCTCGTTTCAAAACTCAAACTGCCAAAGTTGTTCCAACCTTTCTGATTGGACGGCTCAGTCTTGACAGTTAGCCAACTTGGCGTTTCTACTGATTCTGCCGTTTCAGAATTAGCACAGCTAGTAATACTGAAGGCCATTGTTGCCAATAACGAAATTTTTGCTTTCACGATTATCACCTCTAAACTCTATATCCAATATCTGTAATATATAGATAACCAGCAAGGTGTACTGTAATAGAAAGTAAGAGAAATGTCGTATAACTGTCACTGAACAAGCAAGCCTCTAAACAGAGGCTTGCTTAAGTCAATTATTTACAGCTAATTTCATCCCAGAACCAGTTCGATTGAACAGGGCTTTCCCAGACACCCGGACCGTTTTTAGCTACGAAGCACTTACCATTATGTGTCACTTTGTCGCCATTGCTCACTTGGCTAACACCCGCTTGCCATGTGATAAACACCGATGGATCAACAACGACAGGCGGCTCTGTAACAGGTGGTTCAACCGGTGTTGGGTCTACCGGAGCAGGATCAACAGGTGCAGGGTCAACTGGCGATGGATTGGTCACTAACGGTGGTGTTGGCTCACCCGCTACTAATTTCCAAGGGCCGCCATTGGCAGGATCATCTCCTTGAGTCCACCATTTTGCTTGATAAGTCGCGCCGTTGTGAGTGACTTGGTCGCCAGCATTGTAAACTTTACTCGCATTCCAACCATTGCCTCCGGGGTTAGTACCAGGGTCAACCGGTTCAAGCTTATCGACCACTTTTACTTCAGGCCAGCTCGCATGTGATCCATAAAAATTGGTCACACACTTCTCGTAATCTCCGGCCACCAAGGCTGAATAAGCAGTTTGGAAACCAACAAGCTCACACTCAAATGAATATCCTTCTGGACGGTCTGCGTAGTATTTCCAGTTACCATCCCAGTTGGTGTACAACACATCAGTCGCACCATTCAAGTTCAAGCTTCCGTAAGGCGTTTGCTGCCAGCATGTATTGGCTTCATCCGCTTCTACAGGGATCAGATAATGCGCAGCTAACCCTTCCCAATAACGAATTCGGTTAACTGGTTGGCCTTTGTCTTTGTTCTGCTCACCACACTCGATACCACCATTAATTACGTTGATTGTGGTACCAAACCCATAGCCAATTCCCGCATCCAACTCACGCTGAGAGGGTGTCCAAGTGCGGTCAATAACGTGCAGCATTGCTGGTTTAGGTGCTTGAGGTGTAAGGAAGAACCAGATAGCAGAAGCCAAGTTCAACCATGAATCAGCAACCAAACCTGGGTTATTCAATAAAACCGTTGCATCGCCATCGAACATAACTTCCGAGAACGCGCCGTAGTTAAAGTGATAAGAAAGCTGTTTAGCACCACGTCCAAAGTAACCCTGCCCTGCCGCACAAGGCCAACGTGCATTCTGCCAATCGTTCTGACCACACCCTGTCGTGTAACCCTCTTGACCTTCTGACCAACCCATTTCACGAACATGCACCAAAGCTTGCTGCCACTCTTCTAGAGCTAATGGGTTATCAGAGATGTTATCTATTGCGATGTGCCCACCTGTTTCTTGAGCGAAATGAGCAAAGGCCGTGATGATGGATTTTTTACAGATGGCGTCTGAGTCTCGGCCATCAGCGTACTCTCCACAGAAGGCTGGGAATTTTCCAATCGCGCGTAAGAAGCGAGTATAAGTGTACTCTGGTGCTGCCATCTGAGTGAGGAAGTCCCATTCAGATTGAGGGAATACACGCTCGACTCGTTTTACGTTTTCAGGATTCGAGGCTAAACCCGGCTCAATCGCTTCAACAATACTATTGGGACGAGTTTGTAATGCTTGTGACCAGATCGCATACATAGGATCGGATGTTTTCGCTTGTTCAGCAGCTTGCAGTGCAGACTTTTCAACAAGGTAGCCATTCGGGTTTTGCGGATCAGGTTGAATGTTCAAAGACGCGTAACTGTGTGCAGCTAAAGTGCAACCAACGACTGTCGCCAAATATTTGATTTTTAACATGATGGATTCTCTTATCTGTCCTTAATAAGTCCATCAAAGAGTATGTGGCGCATGGGAAATAGCCTAGCTGTTGCTATATGAATTTATAAAAAGTGCGAGTGATATTTTTGATATATAGCTCAACACAACAAAGCGTCTCATTGTTTCTTGAGGTGATATCTAGTTTCCAACGGATTTGGTGTCTAGTTGTCAGCTATAAGCTTTTAATACCCTAAGTCAGAAAGAAAAAAGCCCCGAACTGAGTTCGAGGCTTTTAATAACTAAATCAAATAGTAGCTTAATCAACGCTGGTTAAATCTCTAAGAGATTATTCCCACTCGATAGTTGCTGGTGGCTTACCAGAAATATCGTAAACAACACGTGAAATGCCGTTAACTTCGTTGATAATACGGTTAGATACCTTACCTAGGAAGTCGTATGGTAGGTGTGCCCAGTGAGCTGTCATGAAGTCGATAGTTTCTACTGCACGTAGAGATACAACCCAATCGTACTTACGGCCATCGCCCATTACGCCAACTGAACGTACAGGTAGGAATACCGTGAATGCTTGAGATACTTTGTGGTAAAGGTCAGCAGCGTGAAGCTCTTCAATGAAGATAGCATCAGCACGACGCAGTAAATCACAGTACTCTTTTTTCACTTCGCCAAGTACACGAACACCTAGACCAGGACCCGGGAATGGGTGGCGGTAAAGCATGTTGTATGGAAGACCAAGCTCTAGGCCGATCTTACGGACTTCATCTTTAAACAGCTCACGTAGAGGCTCAACAAGGCCCATTTCCATATCATCAGGAAGACCACCAACGTTGTGGTGAGATTTGATTACGTGTGCTTTGCCAGTCTTAGATGCTGCAGACTCGATTACGTCTGGGTAGATAGTACCCTGAGCAAGCCATTTAGCATTCTTCAGTTTCTTAGACTCTTCGTCGAAGATATCTACGAATACGTGACCGATGATCTTACGTTTCGCTTCTGGTTCAGCTTCGCCTTCCAGAGCATCAAGGAAACGGTCTTCAGCGTCTACCTTGATGATGTTTAGGCCAAACTTATTGCCAAACATATCCATAACTTGCTCAGCTTCGCTTAAACGAAGAAGGCCGTTATCAACAAATACACATGTTAGTTTGTCGCCGATAGCACGGTGAGCAAGCATCGCTACTACTGAAGAATCAACACCACCAGAAAGGCCAAGGATAACTTCATCGTCACCTACTTGTTCTTTAATACGTGCAACTGCATCTTCAATAATAGATGCTGAAGTCCACAGACCTTCACAACCACACGCGTTAAGAACGAAGTTCTCAAGCATTTTTAGGCCGTTTTTAGTGTGTGTTACTTCTGGGTGGAATTGAACACCGTAGTATTTCTTATCTTCGTTTGCCATTGCAGCGTATGGGCAAGTGTCTGTTTCAGCGATCTTTGTGAAATCAGCTGGGATCTCAACTACTTTGTCGCCGTGGCTCATCCAAACATCTTGAGTGGACTCAAGGTCAGCGAAAAGTGCAGATTCACCCGTTACTTGTACCGCTGCGTAGCCGAACTCGCGTTCAGTAGACGTTGCTACTTTACCGCCAAGTTGCTCAGCCATAGTTTGCATGCCGTAGCAGATACCGAAGACAGGAACACCTGAATCAAATACGTACTGAGGTGCACGTGGAGAATTCTCTTCCGTTACGCTTTCAGGGCCACCAGATAGGATGATACCGTCTGGATTGAATTCACGAATATCCGCTTCTTCTACGTCCCAGCTCCAAAGTTCACAGTAAACACCGATCTCACGAATACGACGAGCTACTAGCTGTGTGTATTGAGAACCGAAGTCCAGAATTAGAATACGTTGGTCATGAATATTTTTAGTCATTGTAAGCAGTCTTATTGGCTATGTGATAAAACGGAGGCGAGTTTACTCACCTCTGATTAACTCTTCAAGAAATAAAGCAAACGTTTTCGTTGGATATCTTTAACCCCGTGTTTTGAGAAAATCGGACTTTTAACAAAACAGACGGTAGATATAATACCAATCACAGTAAGTAAGTGTTCAGTAGTAGCGCTGGAAAAAGCTTGAGAACAAGGCTGCTCTATTCAACAAAGAGTTCTGATAAGTAGTTATTCTACAATCAAAAATTCTAACGAAGTTATCGAGGTTTTTAACAAGCTAGGATGATCAGTTATTTACTACGATTGGTATATTAATGTGCCGACTAAATCAGCACATTATTCAAACGTTTGGACGTATTATTAACCTAAACGGTAGTTAGGTGCTTCTTTCGTGATTTGAACATCGTGTACGTGAGATTCTTTCATGCCCGCACCAGAGATACGAACAAACTCAGCTTTAGTACGCATGTCTTCAACAGTTGCAGAACCCGTTAGGCCCATGCTTGAGCGTAGACCGCCCATCTGTTGGTGAACGATCTCTTTTAGGCGACCTTTGTATGCGATACGACCTTCAATACCTTCTGGAACAAGCTTGTCTGCGGCGTTATCAGATTGGAAGTAACGGTCAGAAGAACCTTGAGACATAGCGCCAAGAGAACCCATACCACGGTAAGACTTGTAAGAACGACCGTTATAAAGGATAACTTCACCCGGAGCTTCTTCAGTACCTGCGAACATTGAACCAACCATCACACAAGATGCGCCAGCAACGATAGCTTTACAGATATCGCCAGAGAAGCGAATGCCGCCATCTGCGATGACTGGAATACCGTATTCGTTAGCTACTTCAGCTGCGTCTGCGATTGCTGTTACTTGAGGAACACCAACACCAGTAACGATACGAGTCGTACAGATAGAACCAGGGCCGATACCAACTTTAACCGCACTAACACCTGCTTCGATAAGAGCACGAGCGCCAGCGCCAGTTGCTACGTTACCACCGATGATTTGTAGATCAGGGTATGCCGCGCGAGTTTCGCGGATACGGTTAAGTACGCCTTCAGAGTGACCGTGTGAAGAGTCGATAAGTAGAACGTCTACGCCAGCTTCAACTAGAGCAGCAACGCGCTCTTCGTTACCAGCACCAGCACCAACAGCAGCACCTACACGTAGGCTGCCGCGCTCATCTTTACAAGCGTTTGGTTTACGTTCTGCTTTGTGAAAATCTTTTGCAGTGATCATTCCCGTTAGTTGGAAGTCATCATTTACAACAAGAACTTTTTCAACACGCGCTTCGTGCATTTTCTCTTGAACTTCTTCACGAGTTGCACCTTCTTTAACAGAAGCAAGGCGAGCTTTAGGTGTCATTACTACATCAACTTTCTTAGAAAGGTCAGTCACAAAGCGAACGTCACGGCCAGTAATAATACCAACAAGTTCGTTTGTTTCAGTAACAACAGGGAAACCGGCAAAGCCGTGTTTTTCAGTTAGGGCTACAACATCAGCGATTGTCGCATCAGGGTTTACAGTTACAGGGTGAGAAACCACACCAGCTTCGTAAATTTTAACCTGGCGAACCATTTCAGCTTGCTGCTCAATAGACATGTTCTTATGAATGAAGCCAATTCCGCCTTCTTGTGCCAGTGCAATCGCAAGGCGAGCTTCTGTCACAGTATCCATAGATGCAGAGATCATCGGGATGTTTAGGGAGATATTCTTCGTCAACTGAGTGCGAAGATCAGCTGTATTAGGGAGAACGGTGGAGTGTGCTGGCACTAGCAGTACGTCGTCGAATGTCAGCGCTTCTTTGGCAATTCTTAGCATTTGCAATATCTCACAATAATAGGAGTAAAAAGAAACAATCCAATCTCATCGTTTCGCCTAATGAGGGCAGCCAATTAAGGAAAATTAAACTGCATTTGGATTAGATATTGCGGACGGATTATACGGCCAACGAATTCGCTTGGCTACACATTTTTGTATTTTTAATTTGCATTTACCCCCTTGCTATGTATTATATTGCCGCTATCTTCCATACTCACGCCCTGTGAGATTTCAAGAAAGACCTTCCTTCAAGGAAAGATAGTGCTTCTATGACTAATCCAAACATCTTCACTGTTTCTCGCCTCAACTCAGAGGTTCGTCTCCTATTAGAAAACGAAATGGGAATAGTCTGGCTCGTTGGTGAAATCTCAAACTTCTCTGCACCTGTATCTGGTCACTGGTACCTCACGCTTAAAGACTCTCGCGCTCAAGTGAAGTGCGCCATGTTTCGTGGTAATAACCGCCGAGTCACCTTTAAACCTCAGAACGGTAATCAAGTATTGGTTAAAGCTCGCCTATCTCTCTATGAGCCACGCGGTGATTATCAGCTAATAATTGAAAGCATGCAGCCAGAAGGTGACGGTAAACTTCAGCAAGAGTTCGAAAAGCTGAAGATGAACCTTGCCTCAGAAGGTCTGTTTGCTCAATCAAGTAAACAAATTCTTCCAGAACATCCTAAATGTGTTGGTGTTATCACCTCAAAAACAGGTGCTGCGCTGTTTGATATTCTTGATGTCCTGAAAAGACGCGATCCTTCATTGCCTGTTGTGGTTTACCCGACCATGGTTCAAGGCGAAGAGGCAGCTATTCAGATTGCTCAAGCGATTGGACGTGCTAATGAGCGTAATGAGTGTGATGTATTGATCGTTGGCCGAGGCGGCGGTTCTTTGGAAGATCTACGGTGCTTTAATAATGAGATCGTAGCTCGCACCATTGCAGCAAGCCAGATCCCGATTATCAGTGCCGTTGGGCATGAAATTGACGTCACCATCGCGGATTTCGTCGCAGATATGCGTGCTCCAACGCCATCAGCAGCCGCTGAATTGGTTAGCCGTGATAACAGTCATAAAGAACAAGCTTTCGCTTCTAAACGTGCTCGTTTAGTCAGTGCGATCCGTCATGTGTTAATCAAACAAGCACAATCCACTCAAACGTTGAAATACCGCTTAGAGAAACAACACCCGAGCTACCAACTGCAAAAGCAGAGTCAGCAGCTGGATGACCTAGACATGCGTTTGCGTCGTGGTATGACTCAATACCTAAAGCAGCATGCGCAGCGTGTTGAGCGCAAACAGCACCAACTTCAATTGAACTCGCCAGTAAAGCGCCTTGGTGAACAGAAACTGCATCTACAACGTTCAGAGCAAAAGCTATTGGATGCAATGGACAAGACATTACTAACTACTCGCCACCAACTAGCCATGGCTGCCGAGAAGTTAGAAACAGTAAGTCCATTGGCAACCCTAAAACGTGGCTACAGCATTACCCATTCAGCATCGAGTAAAACTGTGTCATCGATTAACGATGTCGAAATCGGTGAAGTGATCACCACCCAAGTTGAAGACGGTGTTATTGAGTCGCAAGTGACAACAAGAGTCGCTAAGAGCGAGCTCTAGGTTCATTAGATACAAAAAAGACCCAACACTTTGGTATTGAGTCTTTGGTATAACATCACCGATTGTCGTTCAAACCAAATAATTTAAGGCTATTCCGCTGGTTGGAATTCGAACTTTACTCTCGATTTAGATTTAAGCTCATTACACTCACCATTACAAAAATAGCTCGCTGCACCACAGGCTTGGAGCTTCTCAAGTTGGCAGCTGCACTCAGGGCAAAACCCAACCTTAGTAAAGTGTGCCTGACAACTTTCACAGTGATACTTTCCATCCCAACCTAGCTCTGATTGGCACTTAGGGCAGATATTTTCACTCATTAGCATTTCCTAATTCACTACTTTTTTACAATCTACTACCGCTGAGACTTAGCTTGCTTGATTTGGTACATGTTCTTATCAGCTTGTGCGATCAAGTCTTCCAATGACTCAGGATCTTTCTCATAAGAAAGTCCAACGCTGACAGAAAACTGAGTGCCATCGATATAGAGAGCTTGTTCCAAGGTTCTTTCTAAGCTTCGATAAAAGTTCAGCACACTTTCTAGATCATCAAAGCAAGAGAACACGACAAACTCATCGCCCCCATAGCGCCCTATCTTGGCACAGGCAGTAGTTGCCTCATCAAGCACTTTTGCAACGGCTAACAACACATCATCACCAAAGCTGTGGCCAAACGTATCGTTTATTGACTTAAATTTATCGACATCAACAAACAGGCATGCCATCACTTTTTCAGTAAAACAGCGGTTAGTTAACACCTGCTCGGCTTCTCTCAGCAATGCTCGGCGATTCAAACTGTGTGTTAAAGAGTCTCGATTGGCAAAAAAGTTGAGTTGATTCTCTAACTCATACTTCTCAAGCGCGACTGAATACAGAGAAGCCAATAACTCTAAGATCTCAAGTTCAAACTCATGAGGTTCAGAGATGTACTGACTGTAAATTGCGAAGGTACCTAGTACGTGACCATGTGAAGAGATGATTGGCACTGACCAACATGCATGAAGGTTAGCCTGATTGGTTAACGCTAAGAAAGGAGTCCAATTCGGGTGTGCATTAATATTGGAGACCATGACAGCTTTCTTAAGTGCCGCCGCTTCGCCACAAGAACCAATTCCGGCACCAACCCCCACCCCTTCTATCTGCTGGTTATAAAAATCAGGCAAGTTTGGAGCATATTCTAAATGTAATGTATTCGATTCGGGGTTTAGCAATAAAATAGAGGCCATCCTTTGACCAAAAATCTGCTCGGTGAGCTGAATGATCTTGCGATTTAATTCTTTGCGATCCAACCCAAGGGCAAGCTTTCGAAGCAAACTGTTTACTGCTCGGTGACCTTCTAATAAAAATTGTTGTTTCATTCACTAAAGCTTTCAATTATATGGTGGGAACAGCTTGTTCTTATGCAAGCCTGTATACTGGTCAATATTAACACACTAAATTGCCACAACACACCACCGAAGATCATAGGTTGATCTTTCGCTTTATCTATTTTGATCAGCGATCTACCCCAAAAAGAATATTTATATCACCACATACCGAAAGCATAAGTTACATATGCTGCATTTCAATTTACAGTGATATATAAAACTAAAATTAAAATCAAAACAAAGTTTAAATAGAACAATCTATTTTCGATCTTTAATTGAGATCATCGAGATACACACGTCTGCATTTCGATATGTTGATCATCTAATTGGGTTAACTTAACCGATAATGCCTTAAGTTCTGAGGTGTTCTCGATGTGAGTACCACCACACGGAATAGAAACTAAAGTATCGCCATCTAGTTGCCATTCCCAGTAGCGAGAGTCTGTTAACGCCTCACCTTCCAGTCTCATCGCTACAGGCGTCGACTGTGCAAGCCAGGCCGCAATCATCTGGTTGATGTCGGCTTCAATACCTTCAAGGTTTGCTAGCATGTCTGCAACGTTCAAGCCGCGTTTCTTCAAGGTTTTACCCAAGCGGTACTTGTCTGTACATAGATCAGGAGTGACGAAACTAGTGACTTGAGCGTAACTATTGAAGTCATAGCTGCCGAGTGGATCTTTTCTGTCTGCACCTTTACGCCAGTAACTCTCAGCCAATACTTTATTCAAGGCTAAGAAAGCAATATGTCCGGCACTATGACCGCGGCTCAAACTGGCTTGGTGCTCTTTATCAACCGACAACTCAACTTCATCGCCCATGTTAATCATAGAAGCTGATACAGGTAGTTGGTGGACAACCACAAACGCCCACCCTTCCGTATCACGCTTAACAGGAATATCTGCTGCAATATAAAGATTTCCAGTAGATTGCTCTATTGCACCAACAAGGCAATCTTCAACAATATACTGTTCACCACCTACGCTGACAAAACCTCGGTCTGCTGGGTGATCGGGCCAAATATGACTCACAGGGTGGAAAGGTGTCACGTCAGTGATCAAGTGAGTTTTGCTGTCGTCACTTTCAACGTACACCGCTTTTGCATTGAGCAGCCAAGTTTGATGACAAAATTGAGTGATGGTTGGTGTGATTGCTGACGCTGGTGTAATCAAATCGCTAGTGGTCATATCATTCTTCTTTTGGAATCTAGTCTAAGTCGCTAGCTGATAACGGAATCAAAGACGCGATTATCAGATAACGTGAATTTTACTTAAAAAAATACCCGAGACAGGCTCGGGTATCAAATCTATTGGAAAGGTTTACTTACGACCTTTAACCATGCTCATCATACGTTTACGTTTACGTTTACGTTCTTGAGAAATTGTCAGCTTGTTAGTCTTAGCTTCAAATGGGTTCTCGCTGTTCTGGAATTGAATGCGAATAGGTGTACCCATAATTTCTAGTGAACGACGGTAGTAGTTCATCAAGAATCGTTTGTATGAATCTGGCAAGTTACGTACTTGGTTACCGTGGATAACGATAATCGGTGGGTTGTAGCCACCAGCGTGCGCGTATTTCAATTTAACACGACGACCACGAACCATAGGCGGTTGGTGATCATCAGTCGCCATCTTCATGATACGAGTAAGTACAGAAGTACCAACACGAGTCGTTGCTGACTTATAAGCTTCTTGAACAGACTCAAACAAGTGACCAACACCAGTACCGTGAAGTGCAGAGATAAAGTGAATACGTGCGAAATCTACGAAACCTAAACGGCGATCTAGCTCTTTCTTCACACGATCTTTAACGTCGTTATCTAGGCCATCCCACTTGTTTACTGCAATAACAATTGAACGACCCGCGTTCAATGCGAAGCCTAACAAGCTTAGATCTTGATCTGAAATGTTCTCGCGAGCATCGATAAGAAGCAATACAACGTTAGCATCTTCAATCGCTTTCAGTGTTTTAACCACTGAGAACTTCTCAACAGTTTCATTGATGTTCTTACGACGACGAACACCAGCAGTATCGATTAGAACGTATTCACGCTCATCACGCTGCATCGGAATGTAGATAGAGTCACGAGTTGTACCTGGCATATCGTAAACAACAACACGTTCTTCACCAAGAATACGGTTAGTTAGTGTTGATTTACCTACGTTTGGACGACCAATGATCGCTAGCTTAATCGGTTGATCTTGAAGGCGCTTGAATTCTGCTTCCGCTTCTTCTTCAGTGAAATCAACTTGCTCTTCTTCTTCGTCTTCAAATTCAGTTAAATCGCTTACTTCGCCATTCTCAGCTTTTAACGCTTCAGCGAATGGGTTTAGAGCAAGATCAATCAACGCAGTTACACCACGACCGTGCGCTGCAGCGATTTGGTACATGTCTTCTACGCCTAGTTGCCAGAAATCAGCACTTGCAGCATCAGGGTCGATACCATCAACCTTGTTTACTACTAGCATTGAAGGCTTTTCTAGTTGACGAAGGTGCTTAGCAATAGCTACGTCTGAAGGTGTTAGACCCGCACGGCCATCTACCATAAATAGAACGACATCAGCTTCATCAATCGCCGCTAGCGACTGTTCAGCCATTTTAGTTTCAACACCTTCTTCGGTACCGTCGATACCACCAGTGTCGATAACAATAAAGTCATGCTCGCTAAAATGAGCATGACCGTATTTACGGTCACGCGTTAAGCCAGGGAAATCCGCAACCAATGCATCACGAGTTCGAGTCAATCGGTTAAATAACGTAGATTTACCTACGTTCGGACGCCCTACTAGAGCAACAACAGGTACCATAACAACCTCTACAATTTCTTCTCTAAATGTAGTTATAGGTAAGCACTTGATCGCAAGTTTAAACTCTTACCTATAACCACACGGTTTATTAATTTATAACAACAAAACGGCTCCTAGCTGTTACCAACCAGGAGCCGACTGTGAATTATATCACGCTTTTATTGGCTAATCGTTAGTTTCTTTACATCGCCATTGCGAGTCGTCACTAAGTAGCCTTCAGGCATTTCAATTGGCGCAACCGCAAAGCCGCTATCATCGACCAACTGTTGAGCAACAAACTCACCCGATGAACGATCTAACCAGTGCAGATAACCTTCAGTATCACCAACAACGACATAACCATTAATAATAGCAGGTGCTGTCAGTAAGCGGTTTTCTAACAATGGAGTACTCCAAAGTTCAGTACCACTACGCGCATCAACCGCAACCACATGGTCTTTGTCAGTCACAACGAATAAACGGCTGCCATCACTTGCCAAATCAATCGCTGACGAGTAATTACGTTTCCAAACTGGCTTACCAGAACGAAGATCGATTGCAATCAACTGACCATTAATACCGACGGTATACAGGGTGCCGCCAAGAACAACCGGTGATGCATCAACATCAACCAAACGATCAATTTCCGTTGCGCCTTTTGGCGTGCCTACTGGCTGTTGCCAAATAAGCTGACCACGATCAACGATAGCTGCGGCTAAACGACCATTTGCCGTACCCCAGAATACACCACCAGAAACAGTAACAGGAGAGCTATCGCCACGAAGTGTTAGGCTTGGTACTTCAGTACTGATGGTCCATTTTTGCTCACCACTTTCTTGATCTAACGCGGTCAACATGCCGCGGCTGGTATGAACAATAACCATGTTGCTTTCAGTTGCTGGGGATGCAAGCACCTCACCATTCACTGATACACGCCACAGCTCTTCACCAGTTGATTCGTCCATCGCGATCACTTCGCCATTTTCAGAACCAACAAATACCTTGCCGTAAGCTGCCGTTAAGCCACCCGATAAACGAGCCAGTACTTCTTTCTCAAGATCGACTTTCCAAAGCTCTTTACCTGTTTCAGGATCAAGCGCCTTAACCATACCTTCACGGCTCGCAACAAATACTTTGTCGTAAGCCAATTCTGGCGTTAGTTTTGAAAAGTAGTGACCAACACCATCACCAACCGACGTAGACCATTCCTGACTTGGAGTGAATTCGCTGTTTACTGTTGGTAATGGCGCCATGATTACGGTGTCTTCTTCACTTGCACAGCCAGCTAGCAGGCCAAGAGCAATCGCACACAACGCCGCTTTTGGAAACATCTTCTTCATTCAAAGCGCCTTATTTAGCTAGGTCGTCGAGTTTGATTTGAAGCGTTTGGCTCGCATCAGCAGCTTGTTGAGCTTCAGAGTAAGCACTGTAAGCTGCATCTGTGTCGCCTTTACGAAGTGAGATATCACCACGCAGTTCAGCAACACGGCCTTTCCAAGATTCGTCAGTCATCGCTTCAAGATCAGTCAATGCAGCGTCAAATTCACCTTGCTCAGCTTTGATACGAGCAACACGGTAAGTCAGTAGTGGCGCTAATGCCGCGTCCTTAGTTGCCGATTTTGCCCACTCAAGTTGTTCTAGTGCAGCTGTAAGGTCACCCGCTTGAACTTGCGCTTTTGCTAATTGCATCGCAGCAAGAACAGAGTATTCAGCGTCTTTATTTGCATCGATGAAAGCTTGAATATCAGATTGAGCATCAACGCCTTTAGCATCTAGAGCTGAGATTGCAGAGGTGTAGCTTTCTGAAGCGGCTTCACGCGCTTCAACGACTGAATCTTGGTAATAGCGCCAACCAAATAGGCCACCTAAACCAATAACCGCACCAAAGATTACGGCTTTGCCATTCTCTTTCCACCAATCTTTAATGGCTTCAACTTGTTGCTCTTCGCTATCGTAAAGTTCCACTTCCTGTCCTCTTTAATTCTTTAAACGCCAGCATAGTGCTGACGTTGATATTCATGATGAGCGTTTGCTCAATGGCTTAGATTAACGCAGCAACTTTTTCTGCAACTTCCGTTTGAGACACGGTTTGTTGCTCGCCGCCAACCAAATCTTTTAGCACAACTGTATTGTCAGCAACTTCGTTCTCACCAAGTACCAACGCCACAACAGCACCTACTTTGTCAGCACGTTTGAATTGCTTCTTGAAGTTACCACCACCGAAGTGGTTCATCACACGTACGCCTTCAACGGTGTCGCGTAATTGATTCGCTAACTGTATGCCCGCGATCATTGTACCTTCGCCAGCAGCAACCATGTATACGTCAACACTACGGCGAACTTCTGTAAGCTCTAGCGTTTCCATCATAAGGACTAGACGCTCTAGACCCATAGCGAAGCCAACCGCATTGGTTGCTTTGCCGCCTAGTTGCTCAACAAGACCATCGTAACGGCCACCGCCACATACTGTACCTTGAGCGCCAAGGCTGTCAGTGATCCATTCAAATACGGTGCGATTGTAGTAATCTAGGCCACGTACTAGACGCTCATTAACTTGGTATTCGATACCAACAGCGTCAAGAAGTTCACACAAACCAGCAAAATGTTGCTTCGATTCTTCACCTAGATATTCAGATAGTCGAGGTGCATCACCTAAGATAGCTTGAACATCCGGGTTCTTAGTATCCAGAACACGTAGAGGGTTAGTGTGCATGCGACGTTTGCAGTCTTCATCTAGCACATCAATGTGTTGCTCAAGGAAAGCCACTAACGCAGTACGGTAGCTTACGCGATCTTCTTGAGAACCGATTGAGTTCAATTCAAGACGAACGTGCTTATCGATACCTAGTTCACGCCATAGACGTGCTGTCATCATAATAAGTTCAGCGTCAACATCTGGGCCGTCTAGGCCAAACACTTCAACGCCACATTGGTGGAATTGACGGTAACGACCTTTTTGAGGACGCTCGTGACGGAACATTGGGCCCATGTACCATAGGCGCTGTTCATCACGGTTAATAAGGCTGTTTTGAATACATGAACGTACACAACCTGCTGTTCCTTCTGGACGCAGCGTTAGGCTGTCACCATTGCGGTCATCAAAGGTGTACATCTCTTTAGAAACAACGTCTGTCTCTTCACCAACCGCACGGCTAAATAGGTTTGTTTCTTCAACGATAGGCATACGTACTTCGTTGTAACCGTATGCGCTCACCACACTTTTAACTGCGCTTTCTACTTTCTGCCACAGTGGTGATTGAGTTGGAAGGCAGTCGTTCATGCCTCGAATTGCTTGGATATTTTTAGCCACAGTATTTATTCCGTAATTTCTCACGACCAGGTATCAGTGCGAATAGACAATCACACCCCATCGCGTTGTATTAATCTTCTAAGTTTTCTACATCAATGCGATTTGCTTTATCAAGCACTGATGCTTTTGCACGAATCTTAGCTTCAAGTTTGTCGACAAGGTCATCGTTATCGAAGCGCTCTTTCTGACGCTTACCGTCTTCGTAGAAAGCACTCTTACGTGCACTACCCGCAAGACCTAAGTGAGACACTTCAGCTTCACCTGGGCCGTTAACCACACAACCGATGATAGATACATCCATTGGAGTAATCACGTCTTCTAGGCGCTCTTCAAGGGCATTAACGGTGTTAATAACATCGAACTCTTGACGAGAACAGCTCGGGCACGCAATAAAGTTGATGCCACGCGAGCGAATGCGCAAAGATTTAAGAATATCAAAGCCAACTTTGATCTCTTCAACAGGATCAGCCGCGAGCGAGATACGCAGCGTATCACCGATACCTTCAGAGAGAAGCATGCCTAAACCTACCGCTGACTTCACAGAACCTGCACGCGCACCACCCGCTTCGGTAATGCCAAGGTGAAGAGGTTGATCAATCTGCTTAGCAAGCAAACGGTAAGAACCGACGGCTAGGAATACATCAGACGCCTTAACGCTGACTTTAAATTGATCAAAGTTCAAACGGTCTAGGATGTCGACGTGACGCATTGCAGATTCAACAAGCGCTTCTGCTGTAGGCTCTGTGTATTTCTCTTGGATCTCTTTTTCAAGAGAACCGCCGTTAACACCAATACGAATCGGGATATTCATATCACGAGCACAATCCACAACAGAGCGAATGCGGCTTTCGTTACCGATGTTACCTGGGTTGATACGCAGACAGTCAACGCCGTATTCAGCCACTTTAAGTGCGATACGGTAGTCGAAGTGAATATCAGCAACCAAAGGAATAGAGACCTGCTGCTTGATTAGCTTAAAGGCTTCAGCTGCATCCATAGTCGGTACAGATACGCGAACGATATCAGCGCCAACTTTTTCCAGAGCTCGAATTTGAGCAACGGTCGCGGCTACATCTGTTGTTCTTGTGTTGGTCATGGATTGCACAGCAATTGGTGCACCATCACCGATCGGCACATCACCCACATAAATACGGGTTGATTTGCGACGAATAATAGGAGATTCGTGTTGCATATTAACTCTAAGGTAAGGTTATTCTAGCTACTTTGCCTGAAGTATACCCAGAAAGGTCGACAGGTTCACTTGCAAATGTCATCGATACGCCCTCCGGCGCACCTAGAATCACTTTATATGGTTCAGTTCCTGATAGGTTTAGCGACTGACCTGCTTTTTTAATGCCAGTAGACAAGGTTTTGCCCGAAGCATCTTTCACTTGGATCCAGCAATCAGCAGAGAACTGCATCACTAGCTCGTTGGCAACAGGTTCAGGCGCAGTGCTTACTTCAACCGCTTCTACATTAGCAGCATTAGCAGCAACAACGTCAGCAGTTGGTTCTGTCTCTGTTGCTTGCTGTGCAGTAGTTTCATCAGTTGAAGTAACAGAATCTTCCGCATCGCTTATCGCAGCAATGTCATCAGTACCTTCAACAACAGAAGTACCCTCTTCATTTTGTTCAGCGTCAATCACTTCTAAAGCGGTGAATTCAGGGGCAAGTGATTCTTCTACAACGAGCTCTTCTGAGCTTTCAGTATTCGCTAAAGATTGAGATAGGGTGTCTTGTTGTTGGTTCTGCCACCACCATAGTGAGGAGATACCGGCTATGACCGCAAAAATGCTCCAAGTAAGGATTGTAATACGGCTGTTGTGCTTCTCAGTTTTAGTTTTACGAGAAAAGCTCAGCATTTGTTGCTCTTGATGTTGAGCATCACCAGCATGATGAAGCGCGCTCAGTACCACTTTTTCATCAAGATTGACGTATTTCGCGTATGAACGAATATAGCCACGCATGAACGTCGCTACTTGGTTTGATTCGAATTGGTTTTCTTCAATTTGTTGGATTAACGAGATACGAAGTCTCAAGCGATCTGAAATCTGCTTTTGCGTTAAACCAAGAGATTCGCGCTTGTTCTTAAGCAGTGTTCCCGCTTCAACAACAGGAGCAATCGTGTCTTGTTTTTCTGTTTCGTTTTCTGTGTTCATAGAGAGTGAACTTCTAAAGTATTATCGCAGATTGATGAGAGCATTTTTATTGTCGTTTAAGCTCAATCTAACAACCCACTTTATGTGGAATTTTTCCTGTTATCTAAATCATCAACCCTTAAAGACGAACATCACCCATTGATTATGGATGACCTTCTCAGGAAGCTAGTTTATCAAGTAGCCAACCTAAATAGACACATTGACGATTATCGGGTAACAAGCGAGCACTTAAATTAATTTAAGATGAGTTAATCATAAGCTAATGCCATTGCAAGGCAAAAACACTTTAAACAAAATTTACCGTCAGCTCATGGTTTTGTCCAAAATTTAACGAAAAATGTAAGAAAGCGTGGGAAGAAATCCAATTCTTGGAAATTCACCTTCCAAAAAAGTAACAAGCCAGAAGGAATCCTTCTGGCTTGTCTAGTTCTAAATGGTATTTAAACCGCTTTTACTTGAATCACATCACCTGCGATCAAGTTAGCTTCAGAGGCGGCTTTCAGCATTTTAGTACGCTTGGTTCTATCAATAACATCACCAACCAGCTGACCACATGCGGCATCAATATCATCACCACGAGTTTTTCGAACCGTTACTGTGTAGTTATATTCCATCAGCGTTTTTTGGAAGCGATCAATACGAGAGTTGCTTGGCTTCTTGTAAGGCGAACCCGGATAAGGGTTAAACGGAATCAAGTTGATCTTACAAGGCGTATCTTTCATTAGCTCAGCAAGTTCACGAGCGTGGTCCATATCATCATTCACATGATCCAATAGAACGTACTCAACCGTTACTTTACCGCGGTTAGCATTTGACGAAGCAATGTAACGACGAACCGATGCTAGGAAATCTTGAATATCCCAACGGTCGTTGATCGGCATGATTTGGCTACGTAGTGCATCGTTTGGTGCGTGTAGAGAAATAGCCAGAGCGACATCGATGTTATCTGTCATCTGATCAAGGCCAGAAACGACACCAGATGTTGATACCGTTACACGACGCTTAGACAGTGAAAAACCCAGATCATCAAGCATCAGCTCTAATGATGGAATTAGGTTTTTCATGTTTAGCAGAGGCTCGCCCATACCCATCATTACGACGTTAGTAATTGGACGACGACCTGTTTCTTTCTCTAGGCCGATTTCACGAGATGCACGCCAGATTTGGCCAACGATCTCTGAAACTTTCAAATTACGGTTGAAGCCTTGTTGAGCCGTAGAGCAGAATTTACATTCAAGCGCACAGCCTACTTGCGAAGATACACATAGCGTCGCGCGGTCACCATCAGGGATGTATACCGTTTCAACGTCTTGGTCACCAACGCTCATCGCCCATTTAATGGTGCCATCTGCTGAGTGCTGAGCTTCAGAAACGGTAGGGGCAACAATTTCACAGCGATGCAGCAGTTTCTCACGTAATTTTTTATTGATGTTGCTCATTTGTTCGAAGTCATCGACACCGAAGTGATAAATCCACTTCATCACTTGCTCTGCTCGAAACGCTTTCTCATTCAGTTCTTCTGTGAAAAATTTACGAAGACCTTTACGATCAAAATCGAGTAGATTGACTTTAGCTGTGGTCATGATGCCTCTCAATGACGGAACAATAATTAAGGGCGCGAATTGTACAGGCTTTACGCAACTTCAACAAGCACTGTAAAACCCTGCGTTTACTAAGACATTAAAACTTAAGTGATTAAAAATTACACAATAAAATTGACCTGCTTAAATTTAGCCACTTCAAAGCGAGATTCCCGATTACGCTCCTTCGTCGCTATCGGGAATGACGACTAGGTTGATTATCGAGAACACAAAAACCACTTACAAAAAAGGCCTCACCGAAGTGAAGCCTTTAGAATCATTTGCAGTGTCGCTTATTGAGCTGGACGCGGGCAAATTTCAGATTCTGGGAAGAAGAATTCGATTTCACGAGCTGCAGACTCAGGGCTGTCGCTGCCATGTACTGAGTTGTAACGCATGCTGATTGCGTAGTCAGCACGGATAGTGCCGCACGCCGCTTCTTCTGGGTTAGTTTTACCCATCAATTCACGGTAACGAGCAATTGCGTTTTCGCCTTCAAGTACTTGAACCATGATAGGACCAGAAGTCATAAACTCTTTAAGAGCCGGAAAGAACTCTTTGCCTTCGTGTTCTGCGTAGAAGCCACTTGCTTGCGCTTCGGTAAGACGAACCATCTTAGCAGCAATAATTTCTAGGCCTGCTTTTTCGATACGGTGGTAGATTTCACCAACAAGGTTACGTTTAACTGCATCTGGCTTAACAATTGAGAACGTTCTTTCTAGAGCCATAGGGATTCCTTCACTTCATTTTTTTGTTATTAAATACTGAAATTACTGAGATCTTTCGATCTGAGTTTTAGGGATGAGCGGCACCGAAATATCGCTCACTCTTATTATTATTTTGCTTGGTCAACAAGAAGACGAGCCAGTGTGCGAACACCCATACCCGTTGCACCTGCAGCCCATTTATCACTTGCTGATTTACGGTAAGTACCTGCGCAATCCATGTGAATCCAACCTTTTTTGTAGTCATCTACAAAGTAAGAGAGGAACGCAGCCGCTGTACTTGCACCCGGTGTGTAATCACCAGAGCTGATGTTTGAAAGATCAGCAAAGTTTGAAGGCAACATACCACGGTGGAAATCAGCAAGAGGCAATGGCCATAGGCCTTCTTTCTCTTGGTTCGCAGCCGTTAGTGCTTGATGAGACAACTCATCATCAAAGCTCAATAATGCGTGGTAGTCGTTACCTAATGCATTTTTAGCCGCGCCGGTTAGCGTTGCACAGTCGATGATAAGCTCAGGGTTTTGTGCACTTGCGTACATCAGGCCATCAGCAAGCACCAAGCGGCCTTCCGCATCGGTGTTCATGATCTCAACTGTCTTACCATTTTTGTAAGTAATGATGTCGCCAAGCTTCAATGCACGGCCAGAGATCATGTTCTCAGCACAACATAGGATAAGCTTGATACGCTTGTTCAGACCACGTTCAATCGCAAGACCCAAACCACCAGTGATGGTAGCTGCGCCGCCCATGTCAGCCTTCATCGCTGTCATGAATTGCCCTGGCTTGATGCTGTAACCGCCTGAGTCAAAGGTAATACCTTTACCCACTAGACAAGCAAACACGGGTGCGTTTTCATCTCCAGTTGGGTTGAAATCCAGTTGAAGCATTGCTGAAGTGCGTTCAGAGCCACGGCCTACCGCGTAGATGCCTTCCCAACCTTCTGTTAGGAGATCTTTGTCTTTAACGATTTTCGCTTTAACAGTGCCTGCTGGTGCTACTGACTTAATGTATTCAGCTGCCATCGTCGCTAATTGACGAGGAGCCACTTCTTCAGCCGTTTTGTTGATGATGTCACGCGTCCAATCAGTAGCACGGATGCGAGCTTCTAGCTCAGCTTGATCGGCTTCTGAAAGTGCATCCCATTCCAATGCATTCTTTTTCTTTGGTCCACGGTAGCCTTGGTAGAAAGCCCAAACGCTTTCTAGATCCCAACCTTCACCACGAAGTGAAACGAATGCGATACCTTGTCCGTCAAGCGTACGACCAGCACGCTGAACCGCACCTAGATCGTGGCCTTCACCAATGTGAATTGTCGCTCCCGCTTCTGAGAACGATAAAATAGCTCTTGCTCCCCACTGAGGCTGGGCAGCTTCTTGACTTAAAAATACTGACATCTGTGTAGACATGATTTCTCCTTGTCTTTGAACCACTTTGAGTGTGTGATTCTGATTGTTTTTTATTAGCGCACTGATGTTAGCATTATGTAGGAGGAAAATGTCATTTTGATAAAAAAACGGACCATAAGGTCCGCTTTTTTTAGTAAGAATTGTTAACTTGGCTGCGTTTTACATTGGAGTGATTCCAACCCGCGACCAAATCATTCGATGAGAGGATTAATCCATCTCATCCATCCAGCACAAAATAATAGCCTCTAAGATTTTTTCATTCGAGTGGTTAGGCTCGTCATCAAACTCTTCAAGGTCTAGCACCCATTGATGCAGATCGGTAAAACGTACCGTTTTAGGATCAGTATCAGGGTACAAATCACATAGCTCAATTGCGATGTCTCGCGAATCAATCCACTTCAAGCTCATAACACTTCCTTATATATATTAGCGACGCTTGGTCACCTTTATGATCTATATTCTAGGCCAGTTTTGTTAAACCGTTATCTCAGTCATGGCGAAATCACCATGACGGTAGAGAAGTTCTTAGTGATCTTCAGACGCTAGGTTCAATGTATACTTTGGAATCTCTACTACAAGATCTTCGTTAGCCACTTTTGCTTGGCAACCAAGGCGAGATTCCATCTCTAAGCCCCATGCTTTATCTAGCATGTCGTCTTCTAGGTCATCACTCTCTTCTAAAGAATCGAAACCTTCACGAATCACGACGTGACATGTTGTACATGCACACGACTTCTCACACGCGTGTTCAATACCAATACCGGCCTTCAGTGCAACATCAAGAACCGTCTCACCAGTTTTTGCTTCTAAAACAGCGCCTTCTGGACATAGATCTTCGTGAGGTAAAACAATAATCTTTGGCATGTTTATCTATTCTCTAACTATTAAATATTATCGACTGACTGACCTGACAGTGCAGCTCGAATTGATTTATCCATACGACGAGAAGCAAAATCTTGGCTCGCTTTGTCGGTATTCTTAATTTCTAGTTCAATGGCATCAGCATTGTCACCATTGCGCACTTCAATCAGTGCTTCAATCGCTTGAACAAGTTGTTGTTTGCCTTGTTCATCAAGTAGCTCGTCACCATCAGCTTGCATTGCAGCGATAAGGCCTTCGATAACGCGATCCGCTTCTACGCGTTGCTCAGCAAGAGCACGCGCTTGCATGTCTTCTTTTGCAAACGTCATCGAATCTTTCAGCATGCTAGCCACTTCGTTATCGCTTAGGCCGTAAGAAGGCTTAACTTGGATTTCAGCTTGAACGCCAGTGCTCTTCTCCATTGCGGTAACCGATAACAGACCATCCGCATCCACTTGGTAAGTCACACGAATATGAGCAGCACCTGCAGTCATCGGCGGGATGCCTTTCAGAGCAAATCGAGCCAATGAACGACAGTCATCAACCATCTCTCGTTCGCCTTGCACGGTGTGCACTGTCATTGCAGTTTGACCGTCTTTGAACGTGGTAAATTCTTGTGCGCGAGCAACTGGGATCGTGGTGTTCCGAGGGATGATCTTTTCGACCAAGCCACCCATGGTTTCGATGCCAAGAGACAGAGGTATTACGTCCAGTAGCAGCATTTCAGAGTCAGGCTTGTTGCCGACTAAAATATCCGCTTGAATCGATGCACCAATCGCAACCACTTCATCAGGGTTAATGCTGGTTAGTGGTGTACGACCAAAGAAGTCACCGACCATTTCACGTACAAGTAAGGTACGAGTTGAACCACCGACCATCACAACTTCTAGAACTTCATCCGCGTCAACTTCCGCATCTTTCAGTGCACGACGGCACGAAAGCAGAGTTTTCTTAACCAGCGGCTTGATGATCTCTTCGAACTCTTCACGAGTTAATGAACCAGACCAACCTAGTACGTCAACATCAACGCTTTCAGCTTCAGATAAGCCAATCTTAGCGTCTGTTGCAGCATCCAACAGAATACGGTTCTGTTCTGCTGTGAGCTCTGATAAGCCCATTTGCTCTTGGAAGTGATCTGCGATCAAGTGGTCAAAGTCATCTCCGCCTAATGCAGAGTCGCCACCGGTTGCTAATACTTCAAAGACACCTTTAGATAGGCGCAAGATAGAGATATCAAACGTACCACCGCCAAGGTCATAAACCGCAATCACCCCTTCTTTGCCTGAATCCAAACCGTAAGCAATCGCCGCCGCAGTGGGTTCATTAAGAAGACGCAACACGTGAAGACCAGCAAGTTGCGCCGCGTCTTTCGTACCCGCACGCTGTGCATCATCAAAGTAGGCAGGAACGGTAATCACAGCACCAGATAGCTCGCCACCTAATGTAGACTCAGCACGTTGACCTAGCGCTCGAAGAATGTCTGCAGATACTTGAATTGGGTTCTTGTTGCCTTGATCTGTAAGAATCACAGGCAGACCATTATCACTTTCTTCAAACTGATATGGCAGAGACGGGTATCGCTGTTGGATATCTGACAATGAACGACCGATTAATCGCTTCACTGAGATAATGGTATTTTTAGGATCAGTCTGTGCATTTGCACGAGCTTCATCACCAGTCGTGTATGACTCTGATGTATAGTGAACAACGGAAGGCAAAATACTGCGACCTTGTTGATCAACGAGCGTGCTCGCCTCACCACTGCGTACTGCCGCAACCAATGAGTTTGTTGTACCTAAATCAATACCCACAGCAAGCTTGTGCTGGTGAGGAGCGGCGCTTTGCCCTGGTTCTGCAATCTGAAGTAGTGCCATGGATGTGTCCTTGTTATACAAACTAGCCGATCAGACGATCTTCAACTAATTCGATTTCATTCTTTAATTTTGCAATAAACTTAAGCTTTCTTACTCGGTCTGCAGCTTCTAGCCAAGCTTCGCTGTCGAGTTCTTGTTGGATAGCACTTAATTGTTGTTTATACATTTTGCTAACCTTGCCTTCAAATGCAAATAGCGCATCTTCAGGATCAGAACTGTCGGTGATGTCTTCCAGCTCTTCACGTAATTCCATTTGCTCCATCAGGAACATAGGATCTTGCATGGTCTGCTGTTCGCCGCGAATATCCTCACCATGTTGCACTAACAGGTATTCAGCTCGGCTGATTGGATTCTTCAACACCTGATACGCATCGTTAATTTGTGCCGCTTTTTGCACGGCTAATAGGCGATCACGCTCAGAAGCTGTGGCAAATTTATCAGGGTGGAATTGGCGTTGCAGATCTCTAAACTGAGAAGAAAGAAGGCTACCATCCAGTTGAAACTGAAGTGGTAGCCCAAATAATTCGAAATGATTCATGTAACGGTGGTCCTAAGTTTAGGCTCTTTAAATAGAGCCTAATTTTATTCTTCGCTCACTATAAACGCTCAACGATTGAAGCGTTTATACATTGAAGCTCTCACCACAACCACATTCGCCTTTCGCGTTCGGGTTGTTGAATTCAAAACCTTCGTTTAGGCCTTCTTTTACGTAATCAAGCTCAGTACCGTCTAGGTAAACGAGGCTCTTTGGATCAATGATGACCTTCACACCTGAATGCTCGAACACTTCGTCTTCTTCGTTAAGCTCGTCAACGAATTCCAGTACATACGCCATACCCGAACAGCCAGTAGTTTTTACCGCTAAGCGTAACCCGATACCTTTACCTCGGTTATCTAGGAAAGCTTGAACTCGGCTTGCTGCCGTATCTGTCATGGTGATGGCCATACTACAACCTTGTGTTTTATATAAATTGAGAACTCAGGGGGAGCACAAAGGGTGCTCCCAAATATTACTTTTTTGAAGTGATTACGTTTTAGAAGCGATTAGTGCTTCTTTTTGTAATCCGCAACTGCTGCTTTGATTGCATCTTCAGCAAGAATTGAACAGTGAACTTTCACTGGTGGCAATTCTAGTTCTTCTGCAATTTCAGAGTTTTTGATAGCCGCTGCTTCATCAATGCTTTTACCTTTAACCCACTCAGTTACTAGTGAGCTAGAAGCAATTGCGCTACCGCAACCGTAAGTCTTGAATTTTGCGTCTTCAATAATACCTTCTGCAGATACTTTGATTTGCAGTTTCATTACATCACCACAAGCCGGTGCGCCAACCATGCCGCTACCTACACTTGGGTCTTCTTTATCAAACGAACCTACGTTACGTGGGTTTTCGTAGTGATCAATTACTTTTTCGCTATATGCCATGATAGTTACCTCGAATCCTCTATTTCCGTGAGATTAGTGATGAGCCCACTCAACAGTGTTCAAATCAATCCCTTCTTTATACATATCCCATAGAGGAGACATGTCGCGTAATTTGTTTACCGCTACACGAATTTGTGCAATCGCGTAGTCGATTTCTTCTTCCGTTGTGAAACGGCCGAATGAGAAACGTACTGAGCTGTGTGCCAGTTCATCGTTCAGGCCAAGAGCACGTAGAACGTATGAAGGCTCTAGGCTTGCTGATGTACATGCAGAACCTGATGATACTGCTAGGTCTTTTAGAGACATAAGCAGAGACTCACCTTCAACGAAAGCGAAACTCACGTTTAGGTTATGAGGTACACGTTGGTCTAGGTCACCGTTTACCGTTACCGCTTCTAGATCTTGAACACCTTTCAATAGGCGCTCACGAAGTGCTAGTGCGTGATCGTAATCTTTCTGCATGTCTTGCTTAGCAACAGCACAAGCTTCCCCCATACCCACGATTTGGTGAGTAGCCAGCGTACCTGAACGGAAACCACGCTCATGACCGCCGCCGTGCATTTGCGCTTCAAGACGAATACGTGGCTTACGACGAACGTAAAGTGCACCGATACCTTTAGGGCCATACATTTTGTGAGCTGAAAGTGAGATTAGGTCAACTTTCATCTCTTGTACGTCTAGTGGAATTTTACCCAAAGACTGAGCCGCATCAACGTGGAAGATGATCTTGCGTGAACGACATAGTTCGCCGATTGCAGAGATATCTTGGATTACACCAATCTCGTTGTTCACGTGCATGATAGAAACTAGAACAGTGTCTTCACGCATTGCAGCTTGTAGCTTGTCTAGATCGATGATGCCGTTTGCTTCTGGCTCAAGGTAAGTTACCTCAAAACCTTCACGCTCTAGTTGGCGACATGGATCAAGAACCGCTTTGTGTTCTGTTTTGCACGTAATTACGTGCTTACCTTTCTTCTCGTAAAAGTGCGCTGCACCTTTAATCGCAAGGTTATCTGACTCTGTAGCTCCTGAAGTGAAAACAATTTCACGTGGGTCTGCATTTAGTAGGTCAGCAATTTGCTCACGAGCATTATCTACTGATTCTTCTGCCTGCCAGCCGTAACGGTGTGAACGAGATGCAGGGTTACCGAAGTTACCGTCCATCGTCATGCATTGAACCATTTTCTCAGCAACACGTGGATCAACAGGGCATGTAGCTGAATAGTCAAAGTAAATAGGCAGTTTCATTTTCTACTCCAATGTAAAAACTGACCGCTAAGAGCGGGCATTAACACCGTGAGGTGCTGCACTAATCGTTGTAGTGCTCGTATTTTTATGTGCAAAACCATTATTAACCGCAAGATCGATATCTTGACGATCAGAAATTTCTAAAACTTCGTTATCTTTCATTAGCTCACCGAGCGTAATGTCGTTTAAGAAGCTGCTGATTCGGGAGCTTAAATCACGCCAAAGAGTGTGCGTTAGACAACGACTGCCACCTTGGCAATTTGCTCGACCGTGACACTTAGTCGCATCCACTGATTCGTCTACTGCTGCAATTACAGTTCCGACAGCGATATCGCTCGCTTCAGCACCTAAACGGTAACCACCACCAGGGCCGCGAACACTAGCAACTAAGCCTGCTTTACGTAACTTAGAAAAGAGTTGCTCTAAGTAAGATAACGAGATGCCTTGTCGCTCTGAAATGTCAGCCAGAGGAACTGGGCTTTTTTGCGAATGCAGTGCCACATCTAGCATAGCTGTTACCGCATATCTTCCTTTAGATGTAAGTTTCATACCACACCGTATCCACATTGTTTATGTGGTTGGAATCTTCCCATACCTGACTAAATTGGTCAAGTATTTAGTTGACTATTTTGGTCAGGTATTCACCCTTAGGATTTGTATGGGCTTTATTTGTCGTTTTTGCTCTTCTCAATTGAAGTCAAAATGCCGCGTAGAGTGTTGATCTCTTGCAGCTCTGGACGAGCTCGACTGAACAAACGACGTAGCTTATTCATCACCTGACCCGGCTTATCCTTAGAGATAAATTGGGTATCAATGATCACTTTTTCAAGGTGCTCATAGAACATTTCTAGTTCTTCGTGACGAGGGTACTCATCTTGTTGCTGCGGTTGGTACTGGCTCGCCACCATATCAAGGTGTGCCACACGTACTTCATAGCTAAGAGTCTGTACCGCCATTGCTAGGTTTAGCGAGCTGTATTCAGGATTCGCAGGGATACATACATGGAAATGACACTTCTGAAGCTCATCATTGGTTAAGCCTGTGCGCTCACGGCCGAACACTAATGCTACAGGGTGCTTTTGACCTTCAACTGCAAATTTTTGTCCACATTCACGCGGCTCAAGCATTGGCCACTCAAGTGTACGAGATCGAGCACTCGAACCAACCACCAAACCACAGTCTTTTACTGCTTCATCCAGTGTAGAAACAATCGTCGCATTTTCTGCGATGTCACCTGCACCCGCTGCCAGTGCTAAGGTCTGCTCGTCAACTTCACATTGAGGGTCTACAAGAACTAACTGACTCAAACCCATCACTTTCATTGCGCGAGCTGCTGAACCGATATTTCCCGAATGAGACGTACCAACCAGAACGACTTTTACATTGTCTAACATGCTATATGACACCACTTTAAAAATAATCGCGAGATATTAACACATAGCTAAGTAAAATGGTCAGACCCTTCTCGGAATGTGAAATCAAGAGTTCAAAAAATAACCACTTCCCTTTTGGGGAAACTTTGGTATACTCGCCGCCGCTTTAAACTGTTCTTTAACATCTTGTGGGAAAAACCATATGCATCCAATGCTAAACATTGCGATACGCGCTGCGCGTAAAGCTGGCAACCATATTGCTAAATCTCTAGAAACAACTGATAAGATCGAATCGTCTCTAAAAGGTAACAACGATTACGTTACTAACATTGCTCAAGAAGCTGAGTACATGATCATTGAGACAATCAAATCTTCTTACCCAGAGCACAGCATTATTTCTGAAGAGTCAGGCCTAACCGAAGGTAAAGATTCTGACGTACAATGGATCGTTGACCCACTAGATGGCACCAACAACTTTGTAAAAGGTTTCCCTCACTTCTCTGTATCTATCGCTGTTCGCATGAACGGTCGTACAGAAGTTGCTTGTGTTTATGACCCAATGCTAAACGAGCTATTCACAGCTCAACGTGGCGCTGGCGCTCAACTTAACAACGCTCGTATGCGTGTTACTCAACTAAAAGACCTTCAAGGTACTGTTCTAGCGACTGGTTTCCCATTCAAGCAAAAACAACACTCTGAATCTTTCATGAAGATCATCTCTGGTCTATTCGTTGATTGTGCTGATTTCCGTCGTACTGGTTCTCCAGCTCTTGACCTATGTTACCTAGCGGCTGGCCGTGTTGACGGTTACCTAGAACTAGGCCTTAAGCCATGGGATCTAGCAGCTGGCGATCTAATCGCTCGTGAAGCTGGCGCTATCATGACTGACTTTGCTGGCGGTACTGATTACATGACGTCTGGTAATGTTGTTGCTTCAAGCGCTCGTGGTGTTAAGTCTATTCTTAAGCACGTTCGTGAGAACGCTAACGAAGGTATGCTGAAGTAATTCAGACCTTGCGTTAATGCTCTTTAGTTAAGAGCTGAAGATTTTCAAAGCCTCGCAATGCGGGGCTTTTTTATATCTGCGATACGAGAGACGATCAAGGTGGCGCTTAGTTACATCGAGTGCAACTCACTTCAACGTGAAATTGCATTGAGCTCAACCACAAAAAACAGATGTAAAAAAACCGCTAGTTGCCTAGCGGTTTTTTTGGTTCAGCGAAATTGGTTAAGCCAAGGCTTAAGGCATTTCGTCAAACTCTTCACCTTCTTTGTCCACCTGTGGTGGCATTAGGTGCTCACGCGTAATACCCAACTTCATTGCTAGTGCAGATGCAACGTAGATAGAAGAGTAAGTACCCACTGTAATACCCAATAGAAGCGCAGTCGCGAAACCATGAATCATAGCGCCGCCCTGAACAAACAGTGCAATAACTACGAATAACGTGGTACCAGAAGTGATCAAAGTACGGCTCAATGTTTGTGTGATTGAGCTGTTCAGCACTTCAGGTGCCTCGCCTTTACGCATCTTACGGAAGTTCTCACGAATACGGTCAAATACCACTATGGTATCGTTGAGGGAGTAACCGACTACCGTTAGCAAGGCTGCCACGATAGTAAGGTCTACCTCAATTTGCATTAGAGAGAACACACCTAGTGTGATGATAACGTCGTGCGCTAGAGCTAATACAGCACCTGCGGCCAAACGCCATTCAAATCGCACTGATACGTAGATCAAGATACAGATAAGAGAAACTAGGATAGCAAGGCCACCAGCTTCTGTTAATTCGTCACCCACGTTAGGACCAACGAACTCGATACGGCGCATTTCAACTTGCTCACCAGTACCCTCTTTAATTGCAGTCAGGATTTGGTTACCAAGCGTTTCGCCCGCAACACCGTCACGTGGACGTAGACGAACCATTACCTCACGCGCAGAACCAAAGTTCTGAACCGTAGCATCACCAAAACCTTCAGCTTCTAGTGCACTTCGAATATCGGGTAGGTTTGCTGGTTCTTCAAAGCCCACTTCAATCAGAGTACCGCCTGTAAAATCTAGACCCCAGTTCAACGATTTCGTTGTTAGAGTAAAGATGGCAGTACCAATCATCAAAATTGAGAATAAAAAGGCAACCTTTGACCAACGCATGAAGTCGATCATTTTGTCTGCTTTTAGAATCTGAAACATATTAATTCCTAGCCTTAGATCGACAGTTTCTTAACGCGTTTGCCGCCATACATCAGGTTCACGATACAACGTGTTCCGATAATAGCTGTAAACATTGAAGTCAAGATACCGATTGATAACGTAACCGCGAAGCCTTTAATTGCACCTGTACCTACAGCAAACAGAATGATTGCTGTTAGTAGTGTGGTGATATTGGCATCGGCGATTGTACTAAATGCGTTTGCATAACCTTGGTGAATCGCTTGTTGTGGACTGCGTCCATCTCGAAGTTCTTCACGTATACGCTCAAAGATAAGAACGTTGGCATCGACCGCCATACCGACCGTTAATACGATACCGGCAATACCTGGTAGCGTCATAGTCGCGCCAGGAATCATCGACATCACACCGATAATCAACACTAAGTTAGCCATCAGAGCGACGTTCGCAATAAGACCAAAGCTACGGTAGTAAAGCAGCGTAAACAACATTACTGCAGCCATACCCCAAACCATCGCCATGATACCCATATCGATGTTTTGTTGACCCATAGATGGACCAATCGTACGCTCTTCTACAATCGAGATAGGCGCAATCAATGCACCAGCACGCAGTAGAAGTGCCAAGTTATGAGCTTCAGCCGTTGAGTCGATACCCGTAATACGGAAGTTACGGCCTAGCGCAGATTGAATCGTCGCTTGGTTAATCACTTCTTCGTGCTTACTTAGAATCACTCGACCTTCTGGTGTTTTACGACCGCTGTCTTTGTACTCTGCAAATACCGTAGCCATTAGCTTACCGATATTTTGACGAGAGAATGCAGACATCTTGCTACCACCTTCGCTGTCTAGCGAGATGTTAACTTGCGGGCGACCATATTCGTCAACACTTGAGCTTGCATCTGTAATGCTAGAACCGCCTAAGATAACGCGCTTCTTAAGTACCACAGGGCGACCATCACGGTCTTGCTTAATTTCACTACCAGCAGGAGCACGGCCAGAAGCTGCAGCGGCCAAATCGGCACTGCTGTCCACTTCTCGGAATTCAAGAGTCGCCGTTGCGCCTAAAATTTCTTTAGCACGAGCCGTGTCTTGAACACCTGGCAATTCCACTACGATACGGCTAGCACCTTGACGTTGAACCAAAGGCTCAGCGACACCAAGTTCGTTAACACGGTTACGTAGAATGGTAATGTTTTGCTCTACCGCATAATTGCGGATTTCTTGAAGACGAGCATCTGTAAAGCTTGCAACCAAAGAGAAACGGCCGTTAGATTCTGAATCTACGAACGTCATATCTTGGTGCTTAGATTGCAGTAGCGATTTCGCTTCAGCAAGCTGCTCTTCGTTACGCAGAATCACTTCAACCGCATCTTTACCCGATGGGCGAATAGCGCGGTAGCGGATTTTCTCTTCACGAAGTTCACTGCGGAACGCTTCTTCTTGTTGGCCAACCAGTTTTTGCATCGCAGCGTCCATATCCACTTCCATTAAGAAGTGAACACCACCACGTAGATCAAGACCTAGTTTCATTGGTGCAGCACCAATAGATTCAAGCCAATCGGGAGTTGAAGCCGCTAGGTTTAAAGCTACGATAACGTCGTCACCTAGTGCTTCTGTGATGATATCACGGGCACTAATTTGCGTATCTGTATCGTTAAAGCGAACAAGAATAGAACCGTTTTCAAGAGCAACGGATTTAGTAGAAAGGTTTTCTGCTTCAAGAGCATTGGTGACAGCATCCAGCGTAGACAGATCTACAGAGGCGCCACGCGCCCCTGTAACTTGAACTGCCGGATCTTCACCGTATATATTTGGAAGTGCGTACAACGCAGCGATAGCGATGGCAAACACCACCATCAAATACTTCCATAACGGATAACGGTTTAGCACAGCGAGGATCCTCTAGCTGTTTATAGTGATTTCAGAGTACCTTTTGGTAGCACTGCTGTAACGAAGTCTTTCTTGATAACGACTTCGTTATTTGCGTTCAGTTCGATAGCAACGTAGTCGCTGTCTTCAGCAATCTTAGTGATCTTGCCGATTAAGCCGCCGCTTGTAAGAACTTCATCGCCTTTGCCCATAGAAGACATAAGGTTCTTGTGCTCTTTAACACGCTTAGCTTGTGGACGGTAGATCATGAAGTAGAAGATCACAGCGAACATACCTAGCATGATAAGCATTTCGAAACCGCCGCCTGCTGGTGCACCTTCTGCTGCTGCGTGAGCTTGAGAAATAAACATTTAAAACATCCTCTATTATATTTTCGTAATTGTTTGTCTAATTGGGTCGTATCCCTTTATTTTCAAGCCCCATCACTCGGAAGAGAGATAGGGCTCGCAAAAAAGAAATACTAAGATTCTTTACCTAGTGGTGGCACTTCACGCCCCATTCTTGCGTAGAACTCTGCAACGAACTCTTCAAAGCGGTCTTCATCGATAGACTGACGAATGTCTGACATAACTCGTTGATAGAAACGCAGGTTGTGAATCGTGTTCAGTCGAGCGCCTAGGATTTCGTTACAACGATCCAAATGGTGTAAGTACGACTTACTGTAGTTCTTACAAGTGTAACAGTCACAATCTGAATCTAGTGGTGTTGTATCGGTTTTATGCTTCGCATTACGGATCTTGATCACACCTTCCGTTACAAACAGGTGGCCATTACGTGCATTTCGCGTTGGCATAACACAGTCAAACATATCGATACCGCGACGAACACCTTCAACCAAGTCTTCAGGTTTGCCTACACCCATTAGGTAACGAGGCTTATCTTCAGGCAGTTGAGGACATGTGTGCTCAAGAATGCGGTGCATATCTTCTTTTGGTTCACCTACTGCTAGACCACCTACTGCGTAACCGTCAAAGCCAATTTCTGTTAGGCCTTTAACGGATACATCACGAAGGTCTTCGTATACGCCACCTTGTACAATACCGAACAATGAGTTCGGGTTTTCTTGCTTATCAAAGTGATCGCGTGAACGCTGAGCCCAACGAAGAGACATCTCCATCGAGTCTTTAGCTTCTTTATGCGTCGCAGGGTAAGGCGTACATTCGTCAAAGATCATTACGATGTCTGAGCCTAGATCCTTTTGGATTTCCATCGACTTCTCGGCGTCCATGAAGATCTTGTCACCGTTTACAGGGTTACGAAAATGAACACCTTCTTCAGTGATTTTACGCGTTGCACCTAGGCTGAATACTTGGAAGCCACCTGAATCAGTCAAGATAGGACCTTTCCAGTTCATGAAATCGTGCAAATCACCGTGCAGTTTCATGATTTCTTGACCAGGACGTAGCCATAGGTGGAATGTATTACCTAATAGGATTTCAGCACCTGTGTCTTTTACTTCTTCAGGTGTCATGCCTTTAACCGTACCGTAAGTACCTACAGGCATGAATGCTGGGGTTTCAACGGTACCGCGTTCAAACTGAAGTTGACCACGACGTGCGCCGCTATTAGTTTTTTTAAGTTCGTATTTTAATTTCACGAAGCCTCCAATATGCCAGAGAAACAATCTGACTGTTAATTCAGAACCTTAGGCCGAACAAAAGTTCAGTCTAGTGGGTTCTATGAGGAGCGGTCGCGTATTCCTTGCGAGAGATTAGACAGACACCCTGCCCGACTCCTAGCCTACTGCTAGCACCCGTAAATTCTGCTTATATCGTTTATAACCAGCTAAAACTAGCTCGTTTTCTTATTGATGAACATGGCGTCGCCGTAGCTGAAGAAACGATATTCGCTCTTCACTGCGTGATCGTATGCGCCCATCACATTGTCATAACCAGCAAATGCACTTACTAGCATAATCAGCGTTGATTCTGGTAAGTGGAAGTTGGTAATTAAGCAATCCACCAGCTGATATTCATAACCTGGGAAGATGAAGATTTCTGTGTCACCAAAGAAAGGAACAAGCTCAGTACCTTTTTTCAGTGCATCTTGCGCTGCGCTTTCTAGTGAACGCACAGAGGTTGTACCAACGGCAATGATGCGTCCGCCGCGAGCTTTTGCAGCTGCTACAGCATCAACCACTTCTTGTGGTACTTCAACGTACTCAGCATGCATGTGGTGATCATTAATATTATCGACTTTTACCGGCTGGAACGTACCAGCACCAACGTGAAGCGTCACGTAAGCAAACTCAACACCTTTTTCTTTCATGTCAGCCATTAGCTTGTCATCAAAGTGAAGGCCTGCTGTTGGCGCAGCAACTGCACCCGGCTTTTCATTATAGACAGTTTGGTAGCGCTCTTTATCGGCGTCTTCATCTGGACGATCGATGTAAGGAGGCAGTGGCATGTGACCAACACTGTTAAGAATCTCTAAAACGCTTTGATCGGATGTGAAATGGATTTCAAATAACGCATCATGACGTGCCACCATTTCAGCTTCATACTCATCGTTCTCACCAAGGAACAATTTGGTACCCGGTTTCGGTGATTTAGAACAACGAACATGCGCAAGAATGCTTTTCTCATCCAGCATACGTTCAACCAACACTTCAAGCTTACCGCCTGATGCCTTGCGACCGAATACACGAGCAGGAATCACGCGAGTATTATTAAAAACAACAAGATCGCCTGGCTCAACCAAGTCTAAAACGTCTTTAAACGAACCATCAGCTAGGTTACCGCTGTTGCCATCTAATTTAAGCAGGCGGCTTGCTGTGCGCTCCTCTTGAGGGTAGCGAGCAATGAGTTCATCTGGTAGGTCAAAGTGAAAATCTGAAACTTGCATGTTTGTAGTCTTGTCTTAGTTGATGAGATTTGTGCTGTTGACGAATAATAAATCATGGTTGCAGATCAATCGTTACGGTAAGTCAATCGTTACCAGAAACACATCACAAACACGACTAAAAATTTCGCAGTGGGCTAGTATAGGCACACGAGCCGCAATAGCAAGGTTTACAGCACTGGATTATTGTAAAGAGTCGTAAAATAATACGACCACTCCCCCTCATAAAAAACCAAAATTAGTTGCATGAAACTCACCCAAAAATGCGTTAGATCTCAGTTATTTTTTGGATAAAAAACTATAGTAATAGCAACGAATAAAAAAGAAGGAGGTCCGTATGATCAAGGTTGAAGATATGATGACTCGCAACCCTCATACCCTATTGCGCTCACACTCACTGGCCGATGCAAAGCACATGATGGAGGCGCTTGATATCCGCCATATTCCGGTTGTTGATGCCGACAGACAACTGCTTGGCGTCGTCACACAGCGAGACGTTCTTGCCGCTCAAGAATCCAGCCTACAAAACATCCCTCAAGCTCAATCTTTTACCCTTTCAACACCACTCAACGACATCATGCACAAGAGTGTTATGTCTGTAGAGCCTCGCGCAGGATTAAAAGAGTCTGCTGTTTATATGCAAAAACATAAGGTGGGCTGCTTACCTGTCGTAGAAAACCACGAACTCGTAGGCATTATTACAGACAGTGATTTCGTTACGATAGCCATTAACCTGCTAGAGCTACAAGAAGAAGCGGAACCAGAAGAAGTCGAAAGTTAATCCGTTTGTTCTACTTGCGATAATCCTTAGAGCCTTTGAACCCGAGGCTCTTCACATATCTAAATTCTGACACATCTAAAGCCTCATCTTATTTTTTTATAAAAAACCGAGAAGCAAGTTACAAAAAACAACAATATCAACAACCTACTTCGCTCATCATTTTTAGGCATCAAAATATAGTGGATACATACTATTTATTGATATATTTATCGTTATAATCATGTAAGAATTTGTTAAGAATAAAAACAAGCTGCCTTACTAGGAATGATATTTATGAGTTTAAAGAAATTGCTGTCCTTAGGTTTTGGCGTGATTCTCGCGCTAATTTTGGTTATTTCAGTCGTTGCTTCATTACGCTTTTATCAATCGAGTGATGGGTTTAACACCTACCGCTCTCTTGCAATAACAAGTGTCTCAACAGGTCGAATCCAAGCCAATATTCTGGAAGCTCGTTTATCTGCACTTAAATATATTAAGAACCCTACTCCGTCACATGTTTCTGAACTGAATAGACGTATCACAGCATCAAATCAATTGATAGATGAAATATTAGACTCTCATCTTGACGACCTACACAAAAATGAATTCCTAACGATAAAGAAGCAGCTTGGTCAATATAGCCAAGGCTTTAACAAGGTTGTTCAATTGGTCAATACTAGAAACAACCTAGTTCAAGAGGCCTTAGACCCATCAGGAGTCAACATGCGCAAGGCAGTGACTAACCTAATGACCCAAGCTTCAGCTGAAGAAGATTTAGAAGTTGCTGTCAGTTCAGGACAGCTTCAGCAGCATGTCTTACTATCCAGATTGTACGCTTCTAAGTTTTTGACTAGCAATCAAGCAGAAGATGCTCAGCGTGCTGAAAAAGAGTTTGCCTCTGCTGCACTACTTGCAGAAACAATCGAATCTCAACTCATGTCGATGGAACAAATCAACTACTTAAACGATTTCACTAGTGCCTTCAAAATTTACCGCAACACATTTTCAAAGATCGTTGACACTATAAACACAAGAAATGGCATCATTTCAGGGACTCTTGATCTTGCTGGTGTTAATGCGGCACAAACAATTGAAGAGATAAAGCTATCAACAAAGTCAAAGCAAGACTCTGTCGGGCCTAATATGGTCGAGCGATTCTCTAACGCGCAATTTGTGCTTGGCGTTCTTTCAATTCTCGTTGTCGCTGTTTCTCTTAGCATTGCCGTTTCGATTTACCGCAGTGTATGGAAAGTCGTTGGAGGAGAGCCAAGTGACATCCAAGCCATTGTTGCCGAAGTTGCCGCTGGTGATCTTTCAAAGCAGATTCCAATTACGGGTAAAGAAACCGGTATATACGCAAACATTTTAGAAATGCGCCAAGAGCTACGCCGAATAATCGATGGTTTCCACCAGATTTCAGACAATGTTTCAGCAGCCTCCGTTGAGCTAACCGCAGTAATGAGTCAAACAGAAGGAAACGCTCAGCAAGAACTGAGTCAAATGGAGCAAATCGCGACAGCCATCAATGAACTTTCTAGTACTGCGAGTGAGGTTAGCCAGAACGCAGCTAGCGCAGAGAGCGCAGCAACTGGGGCGACGACAAATGTCAAAGATGGCAGTGTTTCACTCGATGCATCAGATGATATATCACGAAAAGTTGAAGACTCGATCGAAGAAACATCAAACATCGTTAATCAATTGCAAGAGTACTCGGTAGAGATCGGTAGTGTTATTGAAGTGATCAATTCAATTTCTGAGCAAACTAACTTACTTGCGTTAAATGCAGCCATTGAAGCCGCTCGAGCGGGAGAGCAAGGCAGAGGCTTTGCGGTGGTAGCAGATGAAGTTCGTTCTCTTGCCGCTAAAACACAACAATCTACGGTCGATATTCAAGAAATAATATCTCGCCTTCAGGCTCAAGCGAAAGATGCGAACCAGTTTATGCAATCCAACCTTTCGTTAGCTGAAGAGTCTAGACAGTATAGCGAACAGCTTCGCACTGCATTCGCTTCTATCACAGACTCTGTACAACTAATATCTGATATGAACACACAAGTAGCCACAGCGTCTGAAGAGCAATCTGGCGTAACACAAGATATTTCACAAAATGTTTCTCTGACCTTTGATATTGTTCATCAAAATGTTTCAGGAATTGAGCAGAGCAAACAGGCAAGTGAAGAACTCTCTTCATTAGCTGTTAAGCAAAAAGACTTGCTGAGTTTTTTCAAAATCTAACACTATAGATAAACTTCTAGCGCCACTATTTGTGGCGTTTTTCTTATTAAGAAATAAACAAAAGAGTGGCTAAATAGCTGCTCTTTTTAGTTTTTTCGAGTTTTTAAAGCAATTCTGAGACCACTTCGGCTAACTGATGAAAGGTTTCAAGACGTGACGAGCTTGGTCGCCATACAAGGCCTATGTCTCGGTATGCCTGTTGGCCTGGCGGGTCGATCACCACTAGATTCTGATTTTGCAACAAACCATGGTCGATAGCCATCTGAGGAATAAAGGTAGTACCTAAGCCATTTGCCACCATTTGTACCAACGTATGTAGGCTTGTGGCGGTGAACGGGTTTATCTTCTCTTTGTCGGTTAGCTTACAAGCTGATACCGCGTGCTCGGTTAAGCAGTGCTCGTTTTCCAACAAGAATACAGATTCGTCTGGCAGGTCATCATATTTAATCGGAACACGAATACCATCAGCTTGATTACGGCTGATCACCATTCTGAAAGGGTCTTGCCCGACAACTTTACTCTCCATGTTGTCTATATCGACAGGCAGAGCCAGAATCAACACATCTAACTCACCATGGCGCAACGCAGCCAAAAGGTTAGTTGTCGTGTCTTCCCGTAATAACAAGTTCAACTGTGGAAAACGTTGGTTCGCTTCTTGTACCAAATCACACAGAAGGAATGGCGCAATGGTAGGGATACATCCGACTCTTAGCTGCCCTTGCATCGCATCACCATTGCATAGATTTCCGAGCTCAACCAAGTCTTGCCCTTTCGCCAATAACTCTCGACCATGCTTAACCACCAGCTCACCCGCTTGAGTGAAAACCAATGGGCTCTTTTTATCTTTCTTCTCATAGAGAGGACAACCAATGAGTTCTTCCAGGTTTTGAATGCCTTTACTTAGTGTCGATTGACTCACGAAGCAGCGATCCGCAGCGTCGCTAAAGTGCCGAGTTTCGTGAAGAGTAACAAGATAGTGAAGTTGCTTAAGACTTGGCCATTTATTCATGAAATTACTTTGTAATATGAGTAGGATAACTTAAGTGAAGGTCATTTGACCTAAGGAACGGACAAAGAATAAGCTTATCGCTTTTTTCGATTAACTTAATCTATTTAATTCGCTTTTTTCTATAGTACCGATTGTACTATAGTTTGTCCCGTAGAAACGGAGCCCAAACAAAGATGTGTTGGGCCAACTAATTTTTTAGGAGATTCCAAATGGTACTAGTAGGTCGTCAAGCCCCTGACTTTACTGCAGCAGCTGTTCTAGGTAACGGTGAGATCGTTGATAACTTCAACTTCGCAGAATTCACTAAAGGTAAGAAAGCGGTAGTTTTCTTCTACCCACTAGACTTCACTTTCGTTTGTCCTTCAGAGCTAATCGCTTTCGACAACCGTCTAGAAGATTTCCAAGCTAAAGGCGTTGAAGTAATCGGTGTTTCTATCGATTCTCAATTCTCTCACAACGCATGGCGTAACACTGCTATCGCTGATGGCGGTATCGGTCAAGTTAAATACCCTCTAGTTGCTGACGTGAAGCACGAGATCTGTAAAGCATACGATGTTGAGCACCCAGAAGCAGGCGTTGCTTTCCGTGGTTCTTTCCTAATCGATGCTGACGGCCTTGTACGTCACCAAGTAGTTAACGATCTTCCACTAGGTCGTAACATCGACGAAATGCTACGCATGGTAGACGCACTAAACTTCCACGAGAAGAACGGTGAAGTTTGTCCTGCACAGTGGGAAGAAGGTAAATCAGGTATGGACGCATCTCCACAAGGTGTTGCTGCATTCCTATCTGAGCACGCTGACGACCTAAGCAAGTAATTACCTCTTAAGCCCGAACTCAACGCGGGTTAATGGTTGGAAGACTCTCGATAAAGAGAAATAAAGCATAAGCTAATAGCGCAAAGCGCACCGCCAATCAGTTAAGAAGTAAAGTCCTATTAAAAGCCCGAAGTTAACGCTTCGGGCTTTTTTCATATCTATCCGACGACAATTCTCTACCTAAACCGTCTCTGAAACATTTAATAGAGGCAGTTACAAGAACAAACTTTACCCCTATTTTCCTCTGCTACCATCTATTCATATCCTTATCTAGATTGTTATGATTTCATCCGTATCTTTTTGAACGGATAAACATGATGAACACCGAAATTGAAGTCTGTATCGATAACATAGAATCTCTACATAATGCGCTATCTGGTGGCGCGAATCGAATTGAGCTTTGCTCTTCATTAGCACTTGGCGGGTTAACTCCAAGCTTCGGAATGATGAAGCAAGCGGCAAAAATTTCGTCCGTACCAGTTTATGCCATGATACGACCGAGACAAGGCGACTTCATTTTCGATTATGACGATATACTCTGTATGCTGGACGATATTGAAGCTTGTGCGAGTGCAGGGTTAAATGGTGTCGTTCTAGGTGTACTCACACCAGGCGGCGAGATTGATATGCCTGCTATGCAAACCCTCGCAACCAAGGCTCATCAACTCAAACTAGGCATCACCTTCCACCGAGCAATCGACCAACTTCAGGATTACCGAGTCGCATTAGAGCAGATTATTGAGCTTGGTTGTGAGCGTGTCTTGACGTCTGGGCTAGCGAGTAACGCAGAGCAAGGGAAAGATGTTATCCAAGACATGGTCACACGAACTCAAGGTCGATTAGATATCATGGCTGGGGCAGGCGTAACCGCTAATAATGGTTACGAAATCCTAAAACATACCAAGGTTCAGGCTCTTCACCTATCAGCAAAGTCGACAAGGCCAAGTCTAATGACACAAGCATCCCAGGCTCAGATGGGACACGGCGGCGTGGATGATTACTTAATCCCAGTCACGAGTAGTCAAAAGATTAAAGAACTGAGAACAGCCCTAGATAAGTAGATAGACTCCCTGAGCCAACTAAACACTGATATTACGCCTCTAGTAAAAATCAGAAGCTCTGTAAATTCAGTATTTAAAGTCCACGGTGGGTTACAACCCACCGCTTTCTCTGAATAAGTTCCGTTCATTCAAAATGATAGATTGAACTTTACTCTTCTGGACGCCAGCTCAGTGCGCTCGCGATAGTACCGATAACTAGTGTGTCTTTTTCAGCGTCACTAAGTTCAGGTAACATCTGTAGCGTTATCATTCCATTTGTCTGTGCAGCCGCGACTTCTTTAGAAGCCTTTTTAAAGCTATATCCTAGTGGTTTCTCCACCGACATTAAAAGGTCTTTACTTGAATGAACAGTTTCTACGTCGTATTTATTCGACCCGACTCGGATGTAGCCAGCTTCTTTCTTTTCCAAGCTAACGCTGATCATCCCAGATTGAGGCTCTAAAACGAACTCTCCTACCTTCTCATTCTTTTGAGATACAGAACAGCGGTAAGGTTTATTGCCACCAAAATCAACCCCCATATAGTTCACAGAAGTGCCACCGCCAGAACAAACTAAGCTCCATACCTGATTATTATCGTTTCTTGTAATCTCAGCAGCTAGCTCACCTTCTTTAAATGAGACCGTCTCAAACCAGGTTGAACCTGATGAATTTCGACTGTATTTACCTTGATACATCCCAGCAAGATCAAACGTTCCTTCTTGCCCTAATCCCCAAAAATCACCATCGGTTTTAACAATGAGTTCAGGCTGCTGATTAACCGCATCTGATTTGTCCATGATAGCAACGCTACCACATGCAGTTAACGTTAAAAGAGGAGTCAAAACCAAAAGAAACTTCTTCATACTGATATCTACCTAGTAAATGAGTGTAAGTGATAAATTCAGCAATAGGATAAATCAAAAGACCTATAGAAATATAGCGATCTCCCGTCGCGCACTTAAAACTTAAAGGCTCCTTGTTCATGTAATTCAAAAAAATCATTACAGAACATAAGGTTAGTTAACGTGTAGTAATCAAGCTAATTTTGTAAGATTACGTAAGACTGACCGCTAAGATCTTTAAGAATAACGATAGATATTAAGCGTACATTATCACTAAAATTATTAGTGTAAATTAACAAATTCTGCCAACTCCCAATTAATATTCACCGTTATCCAGTTATTTATCGGGGTTCGCACATGCTTTAGCCTAGGAGGTGTCAGCGTTTACCAAGCCACATCAATGCTTGGACTACGTGCTGGTGTTGATATGAATATCTTTGATCACAATAAAACCTTTGTGCCTTACGACACAACGGTCAATTTCAATCTTGGTGCCATTATTAGCTTTTAAAGTTAATACCTACTTCAGTGCGTCATCTAGACTTTGATCACCAAGGTGGCGTACATCTTTGCCCTTAACAAAGTAGATAATGTATTCACAGATATTTTGGCAACGATCGCCCACTCGCTCAATCGCACGCGCTGACCACATCACTTGTAGGATGTTGGGGATGTTCTTAGGATCTTCCATCATGTAAGTCATCAACTGACGAATCACGGCTTCGTATTCCGCATCCAACTTGTCATCTAGCTTATGCACTTCTGCCGCCGCATCGACATCCATTCGCGCAAACGCATCCAATACCTGATGCAGCATAGTGATAGCTTGTCGACACAATGGCTCTAACGATACGTGAAACTTTTGCTCTTTCGTTGAAGGGATCTCAATCGCACCCTGTGCGATTTTAGAAGCCACATCGCCAATACGTTCTAGATCAGTAATGGTTTTGATGATCGCCATAATCAAACGCAGATCTTTGGCCGTCGGCTGACGCTTCGCGATAATACGAGTACATGCTTCATCGATTGAAACTTCCATCGCATTCACTTTATGGTCGTCACGAATTACTTTTTTGGCCAATTCAACATCGTCTTTATGAAGCGCTTGCATCGCAAAGGACAACTGCTGCTCTACCAATCCACCCATGGTTAATACGTGGGTACGGATAGATTCTAATTCGACATTAAACTGTCCTGAGATGTGGCGACCAAAATGCATGTCAGCTCCTTAAAAGAAATGAATAAAGTCATTTATTTAAGAGTGACTTAGCTCTAGATGGCGCGAACTTAAACGTTAGCCATACCTACCTGTAATGTAGTCTTCCGTTTGATTTTTCAATGGCGAAGTAAATATAGAATCAGTATCTGAGTACTCGATCAACTTACCCATATGGATAAAAGCGGTATGGTCACTCACACGCGCGGCTTGCTGCATGTTATGAGTAACAATAACAACGGTGTATTGGGTCTTCAGTTCGTTGATCAACTCTTCAATCGTCAATGTCGAAATCGGATCGAGTGCCGATGTCGGTTCATCCAACAAGAGCACTTCAGGCTCTATAGCGACGGCACGAGCGATGACTAAGCGCTGCTGTTGACCACCAGATAAACCAAAGGCATTTTCATGCAGTCGGTCTTTCACTTCATCCCATAACGCGGCTGCACGCAGAGAGCGCTCGACGGCATCATCCAGATCTCGGCTATTGCTAACGCCTTGTAGCCTCAAACCATAAACCACATTCTCATAGATAGATTTAGGGAAAGGGTTTGGACGTTGAAACACCATGCCAACTCGGCGTCGTAAGGTTGCGACATCTACCTTTGGGTGATAGACGTTCTTACCATGAAGCTTCACTTTCCCGGAAACCTTACAGCCTTCAACAAGATCGTTCATGCGATTAATGCAGCGCAGTAGAGTCGACTTACCACACCCTGATGGACCGATAAAAGCCGTCACCTGCCCCTTCGGGATCTGCATTGAAATATCATCAAGTGCTTGGCTCTCTTTATAATAAAGATTCAGCCCTTCAATCGAGATAGCAATTTGCTCATCCTTTAGGTTATGAACATCAAGTGGTGCTTGGTAACCCAAGGTTTCATTAATCGAGAACATTTAATCTTGTCCTAAGGTTCTGTATTTTTCACGCAAGTTATTACGGATATTGATGGCTGTTAAATTCAGTCCAACGATAACCGTAACCAATAAAAATGAAGTCGCATACACTAAAGGGCGCGCCGCTTCGATATTAGAGGTTTGAAACCCAACATCATAGATATGAAAACCTAAATGCATGAACTTTCTGTCTAAATGCAGGTATGGAAACTGACCATCCACGGGCAAGCTTGATGCGAGTTTCACCACACCCACCAGCATTAATGGGGCAACCTCCCCCGCAGCTCTCGCGATTGCCAAAATCAAACCGGTGATAATCGCAGGACTTGCCATCGGTAAAACAATGCGCCAAAGCGTCTCGAATTGAGTAGCACCAAGCGCTAATGAACCGTGCCTCACGGAGCTAGGGATGCGCGTTAAGCCCTCTTCCGTTGTTACAATAACAACGGGTAATGTTAATACCGCTAAGGTCAGTGCGGACCATAAAAGGCCCGGCGTACCAAATGTCGGAGCGGGTAACCGTTCTGCGTAAAACAAAGAATCGATTGAGCCACCAATGGTATACACAAAGAATCCTAAGCCGAATACACCATACACAATCGACGGTACACCCGCTAAGTTAATTACGGCAATACGAATCAAACGTGTTAATGCGTTGTTTTTTGCGTATTCATGAAGATATATCGCAGCAACCACACCAAGAGGCATCACTACAATCGACATAAGAATAACCAACAGTACCGTGCCAAAAATCGCAGGAAACACACCGCCTTCAGAGTTTGAGTCTCGTGGGTTCTCCGACAAGAACTTCCAAACTTGTTTGCCCCAATGTCCAACCTTTTCAAGATAAGACATATTATTCGGGTACCAATAATCCAAAATATGACTGAGCGAAATTTCAACCTGCTCTCCTGTCATATCTTCTACCAACAAGCTTTCGACATTGAGCTGTGTTCTAAGATGCTCAAGCTTTACTTCTGCTTCAGCTAACTGACTATTTAATTCCAGTTTAGTTTGAGTATAGGTTTTAAGGTATTCATCGCTCACTGACTCATTGAGTTCAAGCTTACGTTTTTCTAAACGCAAATTTTCCAATTGCCAGCTGATATTGCGGATTTCTTGGTTCACAACACGCGACGTCTCTTTACGTAACGTATCAGCGAACGCCAAGCCTTGCTCGAGCTTTTGGTCTATGTTCGAATCAAAGGTGCCGGAAGTGGTTTTAAAACCCACAGGTTTACCAAAGAAATAACCACCTCGACTTCGTTCAATCACAACCCAATCAAGCGGCGTTGTTGGTTCACGTAAATTGACATCCAAAATGGAAACAAAGTCCGCTGGATAAATTTCCCTGTTGGCAACTTTGATACTTAAGCGCTGAATTAGCCCAGTCGACAGGTTTTGAGCCGACAAGAGGTCGTGTACTTGTGGGACTTGCTCTATCGGGATGTATTTTCGTTCATATAACTGGCCAATCAATACATCTTGCTTTACTACCGTTTCGTCGAGGCCGACAACTAACGATGCATCTTTAGAATCCACTTGCCATTGGTACAGAGGAGCAGGCCAAAAATAAGTCAAGCCCTTCCAGCCAATCAACAGCATTAGGCCAAGAACCGAAAGCATACTGATGCTCACCGCCCCGCCCGTAAGCCAGATCCACGGAGAGCCTGATTTAATCCAAGACAATAATGACTTCAGTTTATTCATCATGAACGACCTTGCTCTGACGTGCTGAATCCAAGAAAGAGCCAAGTTCGTGAGATACGCTAATCAAACAGCGAACAGCCATTGAGACACATTGAGGTAGATCTTTAAAACTACAGCGCACGATATTTATCTCTCAGTCTTTGTCTAACCCACTCTGCGACAGAGTTCACCGCGAACGTAAAAATAAACAGTAAAAGTGCTGCTAAGAACAACAATCGGAAGTGAGAACCACCCACCTCGGACTCTGGTAACTCAACAGCAATTGTTGCCGATAATGTCCTCATCCCTTCCAAAATATTCCAGTCAAGAATAGGGGTGTTACCTGTCGCCATCAAGACAATCATAGTCTCGCCAACCGCTCGTCCTAGCCCCATCATGATTGCAGAAAAGATACCTGGGCTAGCCGTCAATAACACCACATAAATAAGGGTCTGCCACGCCGTCGCTCCCAAAGCTAGTGAGCCATCGGATAAATGTTTTGGCACAGAGAAAATAGCATCTTCTGCAATCGTGAAAATTGTCGGGATGACAGCAAAGCCCATAGCGAAGCCAACCACCAGCGCATTACGTTGGTCAAAGTCGATGCCATAGTTAGCCAAGAAGGTACGAATATCACCACCAAACAACAAGGCTTCCATACCATTTTCACCAGCAAAGACTGCCATCACAGTAATCACCAATACCGGGATCAATATCAGAGCATGCCAACCATTAGTAAAACGGCTCGTCACCATTTTTGGCAAACAGAACCAAACAAGCCCAGTCAGTAGCGTGCTCAGTGGTAATAGCACCATTAACGAGAAGACGGCCGTTAAATGCGTTTCAACAATGGGAGCAAACCAAAGCCCAGCCAAGAATCCGATAATAACGGTCGGAAGAGCTTCCATCAGTTCTATCGACGGCTTCACCACTCTTCGCATTCGTGGAGACATGAAGTATGCGGTGTAAATGGCTCCGAGCACAGCAACCGGCACGGCAAACATCATCGCAAACAAAGCGGCCTTAATGGTACCGAATGTGATAGGGACTAAACTGAATTTTTCTTCAAAGTCATCGTTCGCCGACGTTGATTGCCAAACGTATTGTGGCTCAGGATAGCTTTCGTACCAGACTTTTTGCCAAAGCGATGAGAATGATATTTGCGGATATTCGTTATCAACTTTAGCCACGCTGATGGTGCCATCAATCAGCGTCGCCAAATGCAGTTCGTTAGCAGACATAGCCGCTAATTGTGGTGACTTATCAAATGCGCGCTCAAACAGCGACAGCTTTTCACTGGTCGTATAGTGGCTTTGTAATGTGCCATTCTGATAGAAACTATAAAAACCCTTTCTATAAGTATCTGGCAGAATAAACTGAACCTCTTCGGCGAGTTGGAAGTCGCGAATATGGGTCAGGCTACGCTTTTCATCTTTGAGTACATCGAACCACTGAGAAACCTGTCCGTCCTCATGCGTAACCAACAGTGAATAAGCTCCAGACAGTAAATCGATACTTTTCACCGAGTGCTTCGCATCATTTAAGCTAAGATCAATCACTTCACGAACATTGAAGCCGCTATCGGATAACTTCAATACAACTAAATCCGATTGTGCTCGAAGATATAAAGTTTGGCCATCAGGAGTGACTAGCAATTGTTGCTGCAATCCCAGTTTATCTGATAGCCATTGGCTCTTCTGAAAAACATACTGCCCCGTAATATCACTTTGGTACCATTTCACTAACACTCGTTGATCACTTAACTGAGCGACAACCGTAATACCACGTCCACTCTTAGAGAACGCGAACTTTTCGATTGTCGCCCCGCTTGACAATTCATCGTTTAAAAATGGTTCAGGGAGATCAACTAGCTCAATTTTAGGTTCGGCTTCACTGCCTTTTTTCAGCACTGGCGCACTATACTCAGGATAGAAAAAAGTAAGGTTGCTTGCGCTATCGGCAAAGGCAAACCAGTTTTCAGATGGGGTATTTCGAGAAAAAGCGATGGGGTTAGCTAAAACATTACGCTCAAAGTAAGAGTGTGCATTTTGAGACTCTAAATCCCAAAACTGAACCAAACCGGATTTTTCGATAGTAAAAGCATGCTGACCGTATTCATCCACGGATAAGGCGATAGGCTTTTCTATAGCTACTGTCTTCACGGCTTGGCCTGTCTCTAAACCAGTATCAGAAAATACCGGTAAAATGACCATCGCCAAGTAAACAAAGATCAACACCAGAGCAGCTAGAACACTGACCGCGCCACATGTCACCGAAAAACGGACGAGACGATCTTTCAACCATCTTTTTTTGTCGCGTTCTTTCAATGAAAATTGGGCTGAAGCCATCTGTTTATCTACCTTTTTTTAGCTACTGACATAATATGTACGTTAGATGACAATTATATTACAAGTTACGTTAAACAACTGAAACTAATAACAAGTTTGTTGACCATATTTCTTAAAGTAAGATCATAGATTTTGTGAATTTTGTCATTCTAAATTAAAGTAATCATCTCTATAGATAGCACTCAGGATTATCACCTCGATGGAAAAAGACTATGTCACAAAAGAACTTAGCTGGTTATCCTTCAATGAAAGAGTGCTCCAAGAAGCGGCCGACAAATCAGTACCCTTAATCGAAAGAGTTCGTTTTTTAGGTATTTACTCGAAAAACCTCGATGAGTTTTATAAAGTCCGATTTGCTGATGTGAAACGAAAGATCTTACTTCAAGATCCTCAATTACCTGCCAACTCGCAGAAAACCCTGCTAACTCAAATGCAGAGCCAAGCAAGTAAGCTCGATGCTCAATTCCATGAGCTGTATAGCGACTTACTATTGGAACTGGCACGCAATCGTATTTTTCTGGTCAACGAACAACAAATCAGCGAAGAACAGAGTGAGTGGATCAAAAAGTACTTTAAGAAAAAAGTGCTTCCATATTTAACTCCGTTTCTCTTGAACGAAGATAGCCAGTTGCTCAATATTATCAAAGACGAGCAAAGTTACTTAGCCATCGACATTGAGCGAGAGACATCTTCTCAATATGTCTTACTCGAAATCCCATCAGAAGCCCTCCCTCGGTTTGTTAAGTTACCAGACACTTCTGGTTCACAGCGTACAACTTTGATCTTGTTAGATAATATAGTTCGATTTTGTTTAGATGACTTGCTTAAAGGATTCTTTGAGTATGACTCATTACGTTGTTTTGCGATAAAAATGACGCGTGATGCCGATTATGATCTTCAAGAGAACAATGAAAGTAACCTATTAGAATCGATGTCTTTAGGTTTAGAACAGCGCTTAACGGCACTACCGATACGCCTTATCTATGAGTCAGAAATGCCAGCTGAAATGCTCAATTTCTTGCAAGTCAGACTTAAGCTGTCTGACTATGACAGTGTCATTGCGGGGGGGCGCTATCATAACTTCAAGCATTTCTGCGAATTCCCAAGCCTTAATCGGCGTGATTTAGTTAATCGCCCACTTCCCGCGATTAAGTGTGCGCATTTCAGCCACTACCCAAACTATTTCGAAGCGATCAAAGCTCGTGACATCTTGTTGCATTACCCTTATCACACCTTTAATCACATTACTGAACTCGTGAGACAGGCCTCTTTTGACCCCAAGGTAACCTCCATAAAAATAAACGTTTACCGTGTCGCAGAAGGCTCAAAGCTCCTCAGTTCGGTCATTGATGCTGCACACAATGGAAAAAAGGTCACCGTGGTTATCGAGCTGCAAGCTCGCTTTGATGAACAAGCCAATATTCAATGGACTAAGAAACTTCAAGAAGCCGGTATAAAAGTCATCCATGGTATCCCGAGTTTAAAAATCCACTCCAAACTACTGCTCATTAAACGGAAAGAAGGCAAGCATACGGCGCATTACGCTCATATTGGCACCGGTAACTTTCATGAAGTAACAGCGCGCGTGTATACCGATTTTTCTCTGCTCACTGCGAATAAAGATTTGACCCAAGAGGTGAGACAAGTCTTTAAGTATATTGAAAACCCTTATCAAAAATCACAGTTCAAACAACTGATTGTGTCACCAAAGAATACAAGAAAACGTCTGTATCAATTGATAGATAATGAAATACAAAACGCGATAGAGAACAAGCCTGCAAGCATCACTCTAAAACTCAACAATTTAGTCGACCGAGAGATCATTGAGAAGCTCTATCAGGCCAGCCAAGCCAATGTAAAAGTGAGAATGGTCATTCGTGGTATGTGCTCTCTCGTACCAGGAATCCCCAACATCAGTGAGCAGATTGAGGTTGTTAGTGTGGTCGATCGCTTTCTCGAGCACCCAAGAGTGATGATCTTTGGTAACGCTGGTAACCCAAAAGTCTATATCTCCTCTGCCGACTGGATGACACGAAACTTCGATCATAGGATCGAAGTTGCAGCCCCAATTTTAGATCTAAAGATCAAGCAAACCATTATCGATATCACTGAGTTTCATTTCGATGACAGCAACAAAGCCCGAGTGCTAGAGCAATCGATGAGCAACCCTTACATACAAGCTCCAACAAACCCACTCGATTACCCGACGTCACAACTCTCCACTTACCACTATATTAAACGTATGGAGAAACTTGCTCGCAAGAAGTACAAACAAGAGAAGAAATCATGCCGCTAATTGATAACAAACATTCTCGATGTATTGCCGCTATCGACTTGGGTTCGAACAGCTTTCATATGGTGGTTGCCCGAGTATTCGAACAACACCTGCAATTAGTCAGCAGACACAAACAGAAAGTGAGATTAGGTGATGGGTTGGACGAACGTAACTTCCTATCCGAAAGCGCTATCGAGCTAGGCTTAGAATGCCTTAAAGTGTTCGCAGATCGACTAGCGGATTTTGAACTTGATGATGTCAGAGTTGTTGCGACTCATACTCTAAGAAAAGCCAAAAACGCTAAAGACTTCTTAGAGCTAGCCAAACCACTGTTTCCTTTTCCAATAGAGATCATTTCCGGTCAAGAAGAAGCTCGAATCATCTATAACGGTGTAGAACACACTCAAACCGCTTCTGAATCTAAATTGGTTATTGATATCGGAGGAGGGAGTACGGAACTCGTCGCTGGGCAAGGCTTTACTCCCCTAATTATGCGCAGTTTACCTATGGGATGCGTCAGCTTCACTCAACGTTTCTTTGCTGACGGAGAGCTAACCTCACAACACTTCTCAGATGCTTATACCGCAGCTACTCGCCAATTGATGCCATTGATTGAAGAATACACAAAGGCCCCTTGGGAAATCGCCTTTGGCTCATCTGGGAGCGCTAAATCCATAAAAGAGGTACTCATTGGCTTAGGATTCACCGATGGTCTCATTACGCCGCAACGTCTGTCCTATTTGAAAAATCACTTATGTGAGTTTTCATCATCCAAAACCTTAGACCTTTCAGGTTTAAGTGATGAGAGAAAGCCAGTGTTTGCTGCTGGCGTCACCATTCTTTCAGCAGCGATGGATACGCTAGACATAAAAGAGCTACATTTTTCTGATAGCGCCCTGAGAGAAGGCGTTCTTTATGACATGGAGGATAGATTTAAAGATATTGATGTTCGAACAAGAACCGCCGAAACTCTCGTCTCTCGATACCATGTTGATGTAGCTCATGGCCAGAAAGTCAAACAACTCGCCCTTGCATTACTGAAACAAGTGCAGCCTCAAGTAACGACTATGGTCACTAATGAACTGTATGATCTAGTTGGTTGGGCTGCACTACTTCATGAGGTAGGGCAAAGCATCGCATTCCAAGGCTATCACCGCCATTCGGCTTATCTGCTTAAGCACACGACAATGCCCGGTTTCAATACTGAGCAACAACGTCTTATCTCGACATTGGTTCGCTATCAAAGAAAAGCGATTAAGCGACAAGACTTGCCGGAACTGTCTCTATTTTCTCCACAACAAATAACGCTACTAATTCGCATATTAAGACTCGCTATCTTACTCAATCGTCAGAGAAATCAAGCACTAGTCCCAGACACGACTCTAACGATTGAACAACAGGATAACTGGGGATTGAAAGGATCTAACAGCGATTGGTTGGCCCAAAACCAACTGCTTGAATATGAACTCAAAGAAGAACAACAACGTTGGCAAAATGCTGGATGGTCGTTAAAGGTAGAATAACGAATAGTCAAAATAAAAACAGCCTGCGACTTAGCAAGCTGTTTCTACATATTTTGTATCTGGATCATAGCCCGACTTTTGCCAACTCTTGCTCCGCGAACTCAGGCGGTATCGCTAAATAGCCATCTTTCTCTACCAGTTCTTGCCCTTGCTTCGAGAATACAAAAGTGAGGAACTCTCTCTCTACAGGAGAAAGCGGTTTATCTGGGTGTTTATTCACATATACATAGAGAAAGCGCGATAGAGGGTAATCTCCGCTTAAAATATTCGCTCGAGTAGGCTCTACGTAATCAGAACCATGCTCAGCAATAGGAATTAACTTAACACCAGCCACTCGATAACCAATACCCGAATAGCCAATACCGCTGATTGATGAAGCGACAGACTGTACAACCGATGCAGAACCTGGCTGCTCATTGACTCGGTTCTTAAAGTCCCCACCGCATAGTGCATTTTGTTTGAAGTAGCCGTAAGTTCCCGAAACAGAATTACGACCAAACAGCTGGAATCGATGTTTTGCCCAAGGCTGATCGACATCTAAATCTTGCCAATCGTTTAACGGCTTCGTCGCACCGCAGCGCAATGTCTCTGAAAATATACCGTCAATCTGGCGAAAGTTGAGCCCGTCGATAGGGTTATCTCGATGCACAAAAATACCAATCGCATCGATAGCAACTCTAAGCGCTGTCGGTTTATAACCATGTTCCCTTTCAAATGCCTCTACTTCTCGCAAGCGCATCGGGCGACTCATTGGACCTAAATGCGCTGTGCCCTCGCTAAGAGCGGGAGGCGCAGTCGCAGAACCAGAAGCTTGAACTTGAGCGTTAACGTTCGGGTAGTAAGACTTAAACTCTTCCACCCATAACGTCGTCATTCCCGCTAAAGTATCCGAACCGACAGACAACAAGCTGCCAGAAATACCCGGAACCTTAGAATAATCAGGAAGAGAATCGACACCTTGTTCGGCATGAACAGGGGTAACCAAAGCTAATGCTAATAATGAACCGATGGGGAAACGCATCCTGCGTATTAAAGAACTCATGACACTGTCAATCGGCTAGGCAGCGTGAAATGGAATCGGCTACCAACACCTACTTCGCTTTGAATTTCTAAATGTGAATCATGGTGACTAAGCGCATGTTTAACAATCGCTAATCCTAGACCACTACCGCCCGTGTCTCGTGAACGCGCTTTATCAACTCGATAGAAACGCTCGGTAAGTCGATGCAAGTGTTGTGGTTCGATGCCGTCTCCAGTGTCTGACACATCCAAACACGCACCTTGACTAGTCTGATACCAACGCACCTTAACCGTCGCGCCCGGTGGTGTGTATTTCACTGCGTTATAAACCAAATTCGATATCGCACTTCTCAATTGGTCTTCATCAGCCAATACGCGTAAACTCTTATCAATATCAAACTCAAGCTTGTGTTCGCGGTCACCACTCAAGCTCGCGGCTTCTTTCTCAAGAACCTCAAGCATAGCGGGAACGTTGACCACTTCATCAAGCTCATGCATTGGCGCAGCTTCAATTTTAGAAAGCGTGAGTAGTTGATTGACCAGACTGTTCATGCGATTCAATTGCTCGGTCATCACACCATGAGCTTTAGGCCACATAGGCCCAACGACCATGTCTGGGTCTTCCGTCATTTCAAGGTAGCCCTGAAGTACGGTCATTGGAGTACGTAGCTCGTGAGAAACGTTAGCAAAGAAGTTACGACGCATACCTTCTAGCTGCTTTAGCTGAGTAACATCACGTACTACCATTAAGTGTTCACCCTCGGTATACGGCACAATACGCAACTCAAGCATACGCTCCACATTCAGTGGCGAAGGCATCTCTAATGGCTCAGAGAAATCTTGCTTATTGAGATACTTGATAAAATCCGGAGTTCGGATCAAATTCGAGATCGGTTGACCTGAATCGTCTGGCCAGCGGAAACCCAGTAAATACTGAGCAAGCTTGTTACACCAAACAATATTGCCTTCACCGCGAAATACCACAACGGCATCGGGAAGCGACTCTGCACCGTTACGGAAACGGCGAATAAGATTGGTCAATTCTTTACGCTTGCGACGCTGTCTCTGCTGCATACGATAAATACCGTTGAACAGAGATTCCCAATTCCCAGAACCTGATGGTGGCGTTAGACGCTTCTCATCCCACAACCATGCCGACAAACGCATTTGGTTGTGTAGATGCCAGCCGAGCTGCAATACCGTAGCAGCCAGCAGTAACCAAGGTAGGTAACCGAATATCCATCCGACTAAAACCCATGGTGCGTAAAAAAAAGCCAGCTCCCAAGCCAGCTTTTTCCAGGTTAACTTTTCAACCATTCAGGACTCCGTAAACTGGGCAGCGAAGCCACATTAAGCCTTTGTAGAAAAACGGTAGCCCGCGCCGCGAACCGTTTGGATTAGCTTATCGTGACCTGCAGATTCAAGCGCTTTACGTAGGCGTCGAATATGTACATCAACGGTGCGGTCTTCAACGTAAACGTTGGTACCCCAAACGTTGTTAAGCAACTGCTCTCGGCTGTATACACGCTCTTGATGCGTCATAAAGAAGTGCAGCATTTTGAATTCTGTTGGTCCCATATCTACTGGACCTTCACTCGCGGTAACACGGTGTGATACAGGGTCTAGTTTAAGACCTTGAACATCAATCACATCTTCCAATGCGGTTGGGGTTACTCGACGAATAACCGCTTTCAGGCGAGCTACTAACTCTTTTGGCGAAAATGGTTTGGTAATGTAGTCGTCAGCACCAACTTCTAAACCGCGAACCTTATCTTCCTCTTCACCACGAGCCGTCAGCATCACCACTGGGATGTTGCGAGTTAACTCTTCACGCTTCATGTGCTTGATAAAGTTTATCCCGCTACCACCAGGTAGCATCCAATCTAGTAATACTAGATCTGGGAAAGGTTCACATAGCTTGTTTACCGCTGTATCGTAATCTTCAGCCTCTACTGCTTGGTAGCCTTTTTGTTCAAGTACAAAACACAGCATCTCACGAATAGGTGCTTCATCTTCAACGACCAGAATCCTTCTCGACATAATTGAATAGCCTTTGTATTTAATCAACGCATTGCATTATCTGAGTTAATTATGACACTTTTGTGACCTTTGAAAACAAATTTTCATATAACTGTCTCAAACGTTTCACTTTACAACTTTTGATACAGAGCTAAGGACAAATCGAATTAGATCTCATATCATGAAGCACTTCTAAAAAGGTATGAGAAAAATTTATGTGGTTTAAAAATTGCCTAGTCTATCGCTTCAACCGTGATATTGATTTCAACGCAGATCAGCTAGAGAAACAACTTGAAGAATTCCGCTTTACTCCTTGTGGTAGCCAAGACAAACAGAAGTTTGGTTGGGTACATGCAATGGGTAGACACGGCGATATGATGACGCACGTATCAGAAAACCGCATTCTAATTTGTGCAAAGAAAGAAGAGAAAATGCTACCGGCTTCTGTGATCAAAGAATCGCTGAACGCAAAAGTAGAAACGCTTGAAGCTGAATCTGGCACGCCTCTTAAAAAGAAAGAGAAAGACAGCCTAAAAGAAGACATCATTATTGATTTGCTTCCTCGTGCATTCAGCCGCAGTAACTTTACTTATGCGCTGATCATGCCAAAAGAAGGTTTCATTGTGGTTGATGCTAGCAGCTACAAAAAAGCAGAAGACGTACTAGCATTACTACGTAAAACAATGGGTAGCTTGCCAGTAGTGCCTGCTATTCCAGAGCAAGCAATTGAAACAACTCTGACAGAGTGGGTGAAATCAGGTGATACACCTAAAGGTATCACTATGCTCGATGAAGCAGAGCTTAAATCAATCCAAGAAGATGGCGGTATTGTTCGAGTTAAGAAACAAGAATTAGAAGCTGATGAGATTAAAAACCACATCGAAGCCAATAAAGTTGTGACAAAACTTCTGATCAACTGGCAAGATCGCATTGAGTTCATTCTTGCTGAAGATGGCAGTATCAAGCGCCTGAAATTCAGTGATGAACTAAAAGATGAGAACGACGACATTCCTCGTGAAGATCAAGCAGCGCGCTTTGATGCAGATTTCTCACTGCTATGTGGTGAATTCAGTGTTTTCCTACCAAACTTATTTGAATCATTAGGCGGGTTAACTCAACCTAACGCTTAATTGTTCCGATTTGAAGCTCAGGTGTCGCGATACCTGAGCTTATTTTCTTCCCTGCTCCCCTTTATCAAGACCTACCAACTCGCTTCTTAATACCATTGTTATCTTTAGGGCTATCAACCAAACTCGTTTTAGCGTAAAATTTGCGCCCCTTTGATATCACTTGGTGGTATCAACCTGACTTGAGATCAGATTAGAGAACGAAGCAATGACTACACAAAAACCATTTGTACCTGAACTATTATCACCGGCAGGAAGCCTTAAAAACATGCGTTACGCATTCGCCTACGGCGCAGATGCAGTTTACGCTGGCCAGCCACGTTACAGCCTTCGCGTTCGTAACAACGAGTTCAATCACGAAAACCTACAAATTGGTATCGATGAAGCTCATGCTCAAGGCAAAAAGTTATATGTTGTATGTAACATTCAGCCGCACAACTCTAAATTAAAAACATTTATTCGCGACCTTAAACCTGTTGTCGATATGGGCCCAGACGCTCTTATCATGTCAGATCCTGGTCTTATCATGATGGTTCGTGAAGCATTCCCGGAGATGCCAATCCACCTTTCTGTTCAAGCAAACGCAGTAAACTGGGCGACCGTTAAGTTCTGGTCAACTCAAGGCGTTGAGCGTGTGATTCTATCTCGTGAGCTTTCTCTTGAAGAGATCGAAGAGATTCGCGAACACTGCCCTGAAACAGAGCTAGAGATCTTTGTTCACGGTGCACTTTGCATGGCGTATTCTGGTCGTTGCCTACTTTCTGGCTACATGAACAAACGCGATCCAAACCAAGGAACTTGTACTAACGCTTGTCGTTGGGAATACAAGACAGAAGCTGCGAAAGAAGACGAAAACGGTCAGATCGTTGAAGCTAACCCTACCGGCGTTGCTATTCAAGAAGTAGAAACTCAGGGTATTGAAGTTCAAAACGAACGTCCAGATAACACACTAGGCCTTGGCAAACCAACTGATGAAGTCGTTTTACTTTCAGAGTCACACAAACCTGAAGAGAAAATGGCAGCGTTTGAAGATGAGCATGGTACCTACATCATGAACTCTAAAGATCTTCGCGCAATCCAACACGTTGAGCGCCTAACGAAGATGGGTGTTCATTCATTGAAGATTGAAGGCCGTACTAAGTCTTTCTACTACTGTGCACGTACAGCACAGGTTTACCGTAAAGCTATCGATGATGCTGTTGCAGGTAAGCCATTTGATGAGAGCCTAATGGGTACGCTAGAGAGCCTAGCTCACCGAGGCTACACTGAAGGCTTCCTACGTCGTCACACTCACGATTCATACCAAAACTACGAATACGGTTACTCTATCTCTGATACTCAACAGTTTGTTGGTGAATTCACAGGTAAACGCCGTGGCGACCTAGCTGAAGTAGAAGTGAAAAACAAATTCCTAGTTGGTGACAGCCTAGAAATGATGACACCGAAAGGTAACATTGTTTTCAAACTAAAAGTTATGGAAAACCGTAAATCTGAAGCAGTAGACGATGCGAAAGGTAACGGACACTTTGTGTTTATTCCTGTACCTACTGATCTTGATCTAGAATTTGGTTTGTTAATGCGTAACTTGAGCGCAGGCCAAGATACACGTAACGCATCAGGTAAATAACGGTTACTTGGGAAAGATAAATGGCTCTACTAATAACTGACAAGTGCATAAACTGCGATATGTGTGACCCAGAATGCCCAAATGGTGCAATCACTATGGGTGACAGTATCTTCGAAATCGATCCTGATTTATGTACTGAGTGTAAAGGTCACTATGAGAAGCCAACATGTCAGTCAGTATGTCCGATTACAAAATGTATCATTACTGACCCGAACCATATTGAAACTGACGACGAATTATTAGAAAAGTTTGTCATCATTCAAGGCTTGACCTAAAAGATAAAAGGTTCAACTTAATCATCAAGTTGAACCTTTTTTTAACCCGACTTTTCAATGGGATATATGTTACAGAACATCTCTTTCTCAAATTGATATTCGAGTCGCTCTCGCCAGTTTATTGATTGAGCTATCGGAACAAGATAGAAGTTTTCTCTACTGGTATCAGTCACAAATGCCATTCCATACTGCATTAATTCATAGTGAACATCATTTACGAAGCTAGGGTCTAAACGTTGTCTGCCTGTTAGCTGATTGATATCAGCTCTTGAAATAGAAATACCCGAGCTTTCAGCGTTGAACCTATGTCTTAACCATTCGGAAAATTCCTTTGCACAAATCATAGTCATAGTCTTATCCTTGAATTATCTATCGACGGGCATCAGACTCTGATTTCGCATACTGCGTATAAGCCGCATCTTTCACCCCAAAAAACTCTCAATCCCTGACCAAACCTTGTCAAATTCGTCATCGTCGCCTTTGCTGATATCGTTATTGGTTTTATTGATATCAAACGATGTTCTTAATCTCGTGTTTATAAACTCTAGACAAAAGTGTGATATTTCTCCAGTTTTAGAGTCGAGAAAACCAGTGGCATTACCACTGCAAAAATTCTCGATGAACAGGATTACTTATTTGATATCAAGGCCAAACATTGACTTGGCATCACTTTAACTCTCTTTTTTTTCTTACTTTTAGCGACTTTTTTAGGTGGAGGAACGGGAATGGTCTTTGGAGCCCAACTTGCAAGTTCATCTCCACAACCATCACCTTTAGGAGGGCTTGCTTGAGCTATACAGTTTGAGCTGCCTTTAGGGCATTTTAAACGAACATGAAAATGAGAATGATGTCCCCACCAAGGCCTAATTTTACCTAACCAAGCTCTCCCATTGGCATCAGAGTTTTCTTGTTCACAAAGGGTGTGCTTAATAACTGGGTGAACAAAAATACGCACCACTTTTTCATCTTTGGCTGCATAGCGAATCACTTGAAAATGATCATCGGTCCAATTCGATTCACGCAATTTGTAGTTAGTGATATCGACAACGCTCAATGGCTTAGGTACGGCAAGTTCATTCTCTGAAAGTTTTTTATCAGTGAGCCTTAACCATATATCAATATCCAAACCAGTCTGGTGACTTGAATGACCCGAAGAAAAACGCCCTCCACGAGGCAGAGAAATATCACCCACCAATAGATTTGTGTTGAGTTGTTTGCTTGTAGTTAAACCTAGCCTTTCAATAAACTGAATTGACTCTGTGTGGCCATAATAGCGCTCTCTCTGAGGGCGGATCACCTGATAACCTTGCCCATTAATTGGCAAAGCTTGCGCCCCGTCAAGACAACCATTAGCGTAACTACCTATGGATGAGGTTGAATTTATTGTTGGGCTTTTCTCTTTTTCCCACGAGGTTGCAGATACAACAAACGAACAAAAGATAAGAGCCAATGTACAAAATAACCTCATAACAATTCCAAATAAATGATCACTGTTTCTATACTAGTCGTCATTAGGGAATAGGTGTATGTCGAGAGTGATATTTTGGGGATAGCTTGAGAGCTAGAGATATTTATGTGAAAAAGCCTCACTGTTCCAAGCGAGTCTTCTCAATCTGTGACGATATTGTAGTAGTCGAAGGCAAAAACTCACAGCCCTGAAACGACGAAAGCCTAGTCGTCAGACTAGGCTTTCTAATAAATGGCGGAACGGCTGGGGTTGCAGGCACCGGGACTCGTTGGTCGCAAACCAAAACACTAGACACGAAAAAGCCCTAACATTTCTGTTAGGGCTTTGTCTTATAAGTGGCGGAGTGGACG